>JAOUGR010000003.1 GCA_029857655.1 Gammaproteobacteria bacterium
CGACCTGGCGCTCGTGCTGCTGCCGCTGCTCAATGACCTGCGGGCCGTGCGTGGGGCGCCGCTGCTTTCGGAAGGGACGCTGCTGTCTTTGAATCTGAGCTCGGAGAAGGCGCCCGCGGGGCGCCAGCCGAAATCGGGCGAGCCAAAGCTGACCGTGCCGCAGTGGGCGCGCCGCCTGCGGCCGAGATTCCAGGCTGGCCTGCTTGCCTTGATTCGCGGCGAGGGCGTGGAAGCCGCACTCAGATCATTGTCCGAAGCCGCCACGCGCCTCGAGACGGCAGCGACCACGGTCGCCGTATTGCAGCTCTGGTGGGTGACCGGCGCACTGATCGATGCCTTGCGTGCCGGTGGTCTGCCGGCCAGCGTGACGGTCAAGCGCCTGCTGGGCCAGGCGGACCGCGAGTTGCGTCGCCTCTACGAGCTCGGCGAACCTGCCTACGCCGAACATCCGCCGATCGAACTGCTCAACAATCTGCTTTTCTACGTCGCCCGTGCGAAAACCCGCGGCGAGCGCATAAACGCGGTGCGCGCATCATTCCGCCTGGATGAACTGCTGCCGGTCGACGAGTCGGTCGAGCAGGAGCGGGAGTCGCTGTCGGCGCCGTCGGTGCGCCTGATGCGGACGGTCGCTGCCGCAATCAAGGAAGACCTCGGTCGCGTCAAGGACGCGCTCGATCTCTATACGAGAAAGGGCGGGCCGCCCGAGGAACTCGCGCCGCAGGTCGAGATGCTGAAGAAGATCGGCGACACGCTCGCGGTGCTCGGCCTGGGCTCGATGCGCGAGCTCGTGCAGGGCGAACTTGGGCGCCTGGCCGACATCATCAGTCGCCGCACGCCCGCCGAACAGGACAAGCTGATCGACATCGCCGCTACGTTGATCGGAATCGAGGATGGCCTCGACGATGCGCTGGTGCGCCTGATCATGCCGCCCGGCGCGCCGGCCCCCGGCGCCGAGACGGACCCCGAGTTCCGGCAGGTCACAGAGGCCGTGCTGCGCGAGTGCATCGTGAATCTCGCACGCATCAAGGAGCTGGTGAACCAGTCGCTCGATCCCATCGCAGACCCGGTCAGTGCCGATGCCGCGCCTGCGCTTGCGCGCGGCATCACGGCTGGCCTGTTGCTGCTGGGCCGCAATCGCGCGATGGAAGTGATGCGGCGCGTCGGCGCGCACGTTGCGGCGATCCTGGGTCCCGGCGCAAGGCCGCGCAGCGAGGAATTCATCGACCGGCTGGCGGATGCAATCGTCGGCGTCGAATACTACATGGAGACGCTGCAGGCCGGACGCGGCGATCCCTGGTACATGCTCGACAACGCGGAACGCTGCGTGACTGCGCTTGACCAACTCCTCGAGGGCGGCGCACCCACGCTGCTGCCCGAGCCGGCCGCGGCGCCTGCACAAAAGACCGCACCGATAACAATTGCCGTGCCGCACCCGGATGTCGATCCCGAGCTGGTCGGGCTCTTCATCGAGGAGGCGCATGAAGAAATTGCGACCATCGGCCGCTTGTTCCCCCTGTGGGAGGAGAATCCGTCGGATCGAGAATCGCTGACCCGCGTGCGTCGCGCATTTCATACGCTGAAAGGCAGCGGCCGCATGGTTGGCGCCGCACGTATCAGCGATTTCGCCTGGTCCGTCGAGAACCTGATGAACCGCATCATTGACGGCACGCGCGAGCGCACGGCGCTGATGCTCACAACACTTCGCGACGCCATCGCCATGATGCCGGCGCTGGTCGCCGAGTTCGAGGGAAAATCCGCGCCCGTCGCTGATGTCGAAGCAATCATCGCGCGCGCGGATGCCCATGCCGGCGGCCCGCCCACCCGCGGTCGCGCGGCGCGTGAAGCGGCGCCGCAGCCATCCCATCAGGCGACGCTCGTCATCGACAAGGTTGAACAGGAGGCGATGACGCAGCGTATTGCCGTCATGCCACCGGTCGATGCGCCGCCGCCTGCGCCGGATGCGGCAGGCGACGAGGCGTGGCTGGGACGACCCGCCGCCTATGCGGAAGGCGGCGACTCCTCATTGCAGGAGATCTACCAGAAGGAAGTGCAGAGTCACCTTGAGGTGATACGCGCCTACCTGCGGCACGCCTGGCTCGCGCCTGGCACGCACGTCGTGACCGAGGATCTCTACCGCGCCTGTCATACGCTGCGCGGCGCATCACGCACCGCGGACATCCGCCACAGCGTCCGGCTTGCGGAACCGCTCCATCGCTGGTTGCGGCGCATGTTCGATCACGACAGCTGTTTCGACGAGACCGGCCTTGCGGTCCTGGCCGATTGCGTCGTGGGCTTCGATGACATCCTGACGGCGGTGCAAGAATCGACCGGCCGCTTCACCAACCTGGACCGCCTGGTGAGACGCGTCGAGGAGCAGGATGCGGAACTCGAGCGCACTCTCGCCGACGCGCCGCCGCCATCGGCTGCACCCGAGGCCGAGGCCGAGACGCCGGAGGAGCCGCTACCGCCGGTTGTCGAGCAGGCACCCGCGCCGCCGGCCCCGCTGTCGCTGGAAGCGCTGGTGCCTGGGGTAATCGCCGATGCACTCGTGCCGGAGCGCGATGTCAACAGGCTGTTGCCGAAACGGGCAGGTGAAGCCGGTGTCATCGGTGCGCCGCCCTACCTGCAATCAGGCGAGCCTGCGCCGGAGACGCCGGCGCCCGCGCGCAGCGAGGACTACGATCCTGACATCGCCGCGATCTTCAGCGAGGAGGCGACCGAACTCCTCGAAGCCGCCGACGGTGCGCTCGGAGCGCTGCGAGCCGAGCGCGGTAGCCGCGAGCGCATGGTCGAACTGCAGCGTGCACTGCACACGCTGAAAGGCGGCGCGCGCATGGCCGGAATCACCGCCATGGGCGATCTGAGCCACGAGGTCGAGTGGCTGCTGATGCACATCGGCGATGACACGGCGCACCTCGACGAGCGCAGCCTCGAAGTGCTGCAGTCGAGTCTCGACGAGCTGAATCGCATGCGCGATTACGTCGGCGCCGGTCGCCCCGTCGAGCCGGCCCGTGACCTCGTCACGCGCATACGCCTGATCGGGCGCGCGCGGCCGGCGGAGCCCAGGAAGCCAGCCGAAGCCCCCAAGGCCCCAGCTGCGCCCGTCGTCGCCGCGCCCCCTGGCATTACAGCAGCGCCCGTCGTGCCGCCGATCGAAGCCGAGCCGGAGCCGGAAATCGAAGCCGAGACCGAGCCCGAGCCCGAGGAAATGATGGTCACCGACGCAGGTCCGGTCGCCGTTCCGGCCCCCGCCGGAAAGCCGGCCCGGGATGCGATTGCGGATCGCGGCGAAGTGGCGCGCGTCGACGCCGAGCTCCTCGACAACATGCTGAACGCGGCGGGTGAAGTCAGCATCTTCCGCGCCCGGCTCGAGCAGCAGATTTCTTCGGTGGAATTCAACCTGGCGGAGCTCGGCCGCGTCGTCCAGCGCCTGAAGGACCAGCTGCGAAAGCTCGAAATCGAAACCGAGGCTCAGATCCTTCACCGGCACATCGACCAGGGATCGCGGCGCGCCGATTTCGATCCGCTGGAACTCGACCAGTATTCGTCGATCCAGCAGTATTCGCGTGCGCTGTCGGAAACCAGTTCCGACGTCGCCAGCGTGCAGAGCCTGCTCGCAACCCAGATACGCGAGGCGCAGAATCTGCTGACCCAGCAGGGCCGCATCGTCTCGGAGCTGCAAGGTGGCCTGATGCGCACGCGCATGGTGCCATTCCAGCGCCACGTGCAGCGTCTTACGCGCATCGTGCGCCAGGCTGCGGCCGAAATGGGCAAGAAGGCCGAGTTGCAAGTCAACGGCGCGGCCGGCGAACTCGACCGCCAGGTTCTCGAGCACATGCTGCCGCCGTTCGAGCACATGCTGCGAAACGCCATAGTTCACGGCATTGAATTGCCGGCGGAACGCGTGGCCGCCGCCAAGTCCGAGACCGGCCTCATCGAGATGACGCTGAGGCGCGAAGGCTCCGAGGTCGTGATCACGGTCGCCGATGACGGCGGCGGCGTGAATCTTAAGGCGGTCCGCGACCGCGCGGTTTCGCTCGGCCTGATGACGCCGAAGCAGGAGCTGTCCGACGAACAGGCGCTGCAACTGATCCTCGAATCCGGGTTTTCCACGGCCGGCAAGGTCACGCAGTCCGCGGGTCGTGGTGTCGGCATGGATGTCGTCGCGACCGAGATCAAGAAACTGGGCGGCTCGCTTTACACGGAGACCGAGGCCGGCAAGGGCACGCGCTTCACGGTGCGCCTGCCATTCACGCTGGCGATCAGCCAGGCGCTGGTCGTGCGAGTCGGCGAGGAATTCTTTGCGCTGCCGCTGCCGACCGTCGAGGGCGTGGTGCGCGTTCCGCGCTCGGAAGTGATGCGCCACCTGGCGGAGGACACCGCGGGTTTCGATTACGGCGGCCAGAAGTACCGCTTCCAGCACCTTGCCGTGTTCGTCGGCGGCACGCCTTCGGCGATGCCAGACCAGGACATCGCCGTGCCGGTGATCCTGGTGCGTGCCGCAGAGCATTCGACCGCGATCGTCACCGACGAGCTGATCGGCAGCCGCGAGATCGTCGTGAAGTCCGTGGGACCGCAGATCTCGGGCATCCGCGGCATTTCCGGCGCAACCATCCTGGGCGACGGCCGCATCTGCGTGATCCTCGATGTCGGCGCGCTGGTGCGCTCCGAATGGCGCCAGCGCTCTAGCCCCGACCCGCGGCTCGCGAGCCAGACCGACCGGCGCGTGTTCGCGCTGGTCGTGGATGATTCGATCACCGTGCGCCGCGTGACGCAGCGATTGCTGGAGCGCAACGGCATGCGGGTGGTCACGGCCAAGGACGGTCTCGAAGCCGTGTCGGTGCTGCAGGACGAGATTCCGGACGTGATCCTGCTCGACATCGAGATGCCGCGCATGGACGGCTACGAAGTTGCCTCGCACGTGCGCAATGACCCGCGCCTGAAGGACATACCGATCGTCATGATCACGTCGCGGGTCGGAGAGAAGCACCGCGCGCGCGCAATCGAGCTCGGCGTGAATGAATACCTCGGCAAGCCCTACCAGGAAGGCCAGCTGCTGCAGGCGATCGAGCCGCTGGTCCGGCGGACCACGCAATGAGCGCCGAACAGGAACTTTACGGGCTGCTGGTGCCGCTCCTCGACGAGCGCCTGCTGGTGCCGCGCGCCTGCGTCGCCGAAGTCACGGGTTTTCAGCCATTGCAGGAAATGCCAGGCGCTCCGCCGTGGTATCTCGGGATCGCGGCCTGGAACGGCCGCGGGATTCCGGTCGTGTCGTTTGAAGGCGCCTGCGGCAAGCGCATCCCGGTGATTGGCGGTCGCACGCGCATCGTGATCTTCACCTGTCTCGGCCAGAAGCTGCCCGCGGGGCATTTTGGCATCGCGACCCAGGGCTTCCCGCAGCTGGTGCGCGTCAGCCCGGCTGTCGTCACGCCGGATTCGTCGCGTGTCTTCCCGGAGCGCGCGCCCGTGCTGTGCCAGGTCCGGATGGTCAACGAACTGCCGCTGATCCCCGACCTGGAGCGACTCGAGGAAATGATCGCGGACGAGACGACCGTCACCGCCGCCTGATCAGGCAAGCACGAGTTCGGGCACGACCCGACGTATTGCTTCGGGCGTAAGCCGCAGCGCGCCCGCCGGCGCTGCGACAATGATTGCCCGTTCAATCAGCGCCGATAGCGCGATCGGCCGTACCAGCCGGCCGAGCCAGTGCAGGTCCATCACCGACACGGTTCCCGCATCCAGCATCTCCCGCTGGCGGGTCATCGAAGCGCCCTCGCGCCCGGCGGTCAGGGCCAGCAGTTCCGGAAGATCCCGCGCCTGCCGCACGCGCACGACGCGCGTCGCTGCCGTCACCGAGACCGAGCGGATCCGGTCCGTTGCGCGCTGGTGCATGAGGAGCAGCAGATCGCCGTCAGAGGGCTCGCGTGACGAAGTGGTTTGCAGCAACTGCTTGCGGATCGGGCTGCCGAGCGTCCGCGCAGCCAGGCCTGCCCGGAACAACTCGGTCTGCGTGGCGCCCGCGAGTTCCGGCGCCAGTTCGTCGTGACTTGCTGCATCGAGCGGCAGCAGCCATACCTGCTCGTCTGCGGCCGGGCGAGCCGCGGCCTCGTCGAGCGCGTGGCTGAATGTCTCGCGTCCGTGCCGGTCTGGGCCACGACGCTCGAAACCCAGCTGATCCAGCAGTGACAAGGCGTGATCCAGGTGCGGCGCCAGGAACGCCGTCAGCCCGACGCTCAGCCTCCTGGCACTCGAGAGTGCCGCGGCAATCACCGGCTCGAGTGCGCGTTGGCCGCGCGCCGTGTCGGCGCTTGCGACTCCCACCAGCGAAAGGCCGCCGGTCTCCGGGACCAGCAGGCCGAGCGCGACGGGCGTGCCGGCTTCGCTCGCGATCAGCATGCGGCTGCCCGCAGTCTCGAGGCGCGCCGCGAGATACGGATCGAATGGCTCGCAATCCGCCGCGATCATGTCAGCGAGCGCCGGCTCGGCGAACGACGCGGGCAGTCCGGCTTCGGTGACGACGATTTCGCGTGGCCGGCCCGCGAGCGAGTCGAGCCAGGCGAGGGTGTCCCAGGCCGTGACGACCCTTGCTCCGAGGCCGGCGCGCTGGGCTAGCCGATGCAGGCGCCCGTCATCGGCAACGAGAAGCTCGGCACGCCGCGCGTGCAGGGCACCCAGCAGCCGCAGGTCGGTCCTGTCGAGCTCGCTGCGTGCCGGCATGAAACGCGCCCTGAGGTCACGCGCGCTCGGCAATGGCAGGTCGGCAATCCGTGTGAGCGGCTCGAAGCGCGCAAGGTCCACGCCGCGCCTGACGACATCCGGATCGCTACCCGCCTCGGTCCAGCTGCGCTCCTCGACGCAGAGCGCAAGCCCGAGCGCAGCTGCGCGCGCTGCGATCGCCGCCAGCGTGGGCGCAACGGATTCCGTGCCCGGGCCGAGGCACAGATAAGGGTCCAGCAACAGGCGCAGTCCGCGATCGGCGGGCGCAGCGCGCCCGCGCGACTGCATGTTCAGTTCAATCAAATCGGATTCCGTACCGGCTGCCGCATGTTAATCAGTCTATGCAGCGAAGCGCCAGTCTGATTCTGCACTCACCCTAGGTCACCGGCACTGGCCTGCAGCACAGCGAGTGCCGCGAGCGCCGCAGTTTCGGTGCGCAGCACGCGTGGACCGATGGAACAGCCGCGATAACCGGCAGTCGCGGCCGATTTTCGCTCGTCATCATCGAGGCCGCCCTCAGGGCCGATCAGCAACTCGATCACACTGGCGCCCGCGGCCGCGGATCCGAGCGATTCCATCGCATCGACCGCGAGCTGCAGCCTGCGTGCGCCTGGCGGTGCCGGGCGCGCGAGCCACTCCGGCAGCGGCAGCGGCGTGGCGACGCCCGGAAGCCGGGCCCGGCCGCATTGTTCACAGGCGGCGATCACGATGCCACGCCAGTGCGCGAGCTTGCGTTCCGTGGTCTTTGCGTCGAGCCGGACCACGCTGCGTGAAGTCACGACCGGCTGGATTGCAGCTGCGCCGAGTTCGGTCGCCTTCTGAACGATCAGGTCCATGCGCTCGGCGCGCGCGATGCCCTGCACCAGCGTCAGCGCGAGCGGGGACTCCGGCCGGGCCAGCGTGCGCTCCAGCACTTCGATCTCGACGCGCGAACTGCGAATCGTCACGATTCTCGCGGAATAATCGCTGCCATCGCCATTGAAGAGGGTGACTGGATCACCGGCCGCGAGGCGCAATACGCGCGCCATGTGGGCGGCCGCCGCACCGCCAGTCGCGACATGCGCGCCCTGGGCGAGGGCGGATTCGACGAACACCCGGATCAGGCGCATGCCGCGTCCAGGGCGCCCTGAGCGATGCCTGCGAGCCAGTCGATCTGCTCCGGCTCGATGACGTAGGGTGGCATCAGGTAAATCACATTGCCGATCGGGCGCAGCAACGCGCCTTGTGACAGCGCGTATTCGTAGGCCTTCAGGCCGCGCCGCTCGCGCCAGTCAAAGCGCTCGCCACTCGCCTTGTCCTTTACCGTCTCGATCGCGAGGATCATGCCGGTCTGGCGAACCTCGGCGACATGCGGATGCCCGGCTAGCGCCGCCGTCGCGGCCGTCATGCGGGCCGCGAGCCCGCGATTGCGCTCGATGACGTTGTCCTCGGCGAAAATCGAAAGCGTCGCGAGCGCCGCTGCGCAGGCCAGGGGATTTCCGGTGTAGCTGTGCGAATGCAGGAAGGCATTCAGGCGCTGGTAGTCGTCGTAAAAAGCCTGGTAGACGTCCTCGGTGGTCACGACCACCGAGAGCGGCAGGTAGCCGCCGGTCAGGCCCTTGGACAGACAGATGAAGTCGGGCCGGATGCGCGCCTGCTCGCAGGCAAACATCGTGCCGCTGCGCCCGAATCCGACGGCAATCTCATCCGCAATCAACAGCACGCCGTGACGGTCGCAGGCTTCGCGCAGGAGCGACAGATACACGGGGTGATACATGCGCATCGAGCCCGCACATTGCACCAGCGGCTCGACGATGACCGCCGCGACCTCATCCGCGTGTTCGCCAAGCGCCTGCTCCATCGCGGCGAACATCCGTCGGCTGTGCGATTCCCAGTCCGATCCCGGCTCGCGCAGGTGGCAATCGGGAGAGGGTACTGTGATCACGTCCATCAATAGCGGCTGGTAGACTTTCTTGTACAGTTCAACGTCGCCGACCGCGAGCGCGCCGAGCGTCTCGCCGTGGTAACTGTTGGAAAGTGTGATGAATCGGCGCTTCTGCGGTTTTCCGCAGTTCTGCCAGTAGTGGAAACTCATCTTGACGGCGACTTCGACCGCCGCCGATCCATTGTCCGCATAGAAGCAGCGCGTGAGCCCGGCCGGCAACCGCTTCACCAGGGCTTCGGAGAGCTCCAGTACCGGTTCGTGAGTGAATCCGGCCAGCATCACGTGCTCCAGCCGGTCGAGCTGCGCGCGCACGGCGGCGTTGATACGCGGATTCGCATGGCCGAACAGGTTGACCCACCAGGAGCTGATGCCGTCGAGATAGCGATTCCCGTCGAAGTCGTACAACCACACTCCCGAGCCACGGCCGATCGGGATCATCGGCAGGCGCTCGTGATCCTTCATCTGCGTACAGGGATGCCAGACCACCGCGAGGTCGCGGGCGGCGATCTCGGCATTGCGGGAGGGGATGCTCATCGGGCGCATCCATAAATGGTATCAGCGCCATGCGCGGGAATATCGGATGGCTGTAAGCTGTCGGCATGCGCACCCCGGAATCGGCAATTGCCGATTCAATGAGTATTGATCTCCCGGTCGGCTGGCTGTCGGAAACCCGGCGGCTGCCGTCGCCCAATTGCGATCCCAGACCGGCGGGTTGCGAACCCGAACTGATCGTCATCCACGGCATCAGCTTGCCGCCGGGCCGCTATGGCGGCCCCTGGATCGACCGCCTGTTCAGCAACACGCTGCCCGCGGATGCCGATCCCTATTTCGTGACCATCCAGGACCTTCGGGTTTCGTCCCACGTGCTGATTGCCCGCGACGGTGCCATGACGCAGTACGTGCCATTCAGCATGCGAGCCTGGCATGCGGGCGCTTCGAACTGGTGCGGTCGCGAGGCCTGCAATGATTATTCGATCGGCATCGAGCTGGAAGGCGCGGATGAGGAGCCCTACGACGACCGGCAGTACCCCGTGCTGGCGGCGTTGATTGCTTCACTGCAACTGGCATACCCGGCTCTGGCCATGGGTGCGGTCGCGGGGCATAGCGACATCGCGCCGGGACGCAAGACGGATCCCGGCCCCGGCTTCGACTGGCGCCGCCTGGAGCGCTGGGTCAGCGTAGCCGGCGGGCGACTGGCGCGCGAGGTCCACTCATGACCGTGATCGCCGTCGTACTCGCACTCCTGCTCGAGCGCGCGCTCTGGCATGCGCTGCACCTGCGCGAGTCGGGCTGGGTGGCTGGTTACTACCAGTGGCTCAGCAGCCGCGTCGAAGCGTCAGGCGCCGCGCTCCAGGTGATCGGCTGCATCGCAGGCCTCTTGCTCCTGGTACTGCCGGTGGCACTTGCCGCATTCGCACTGGACCGATGGCTGCCGTCCCTGACCTGGGTGATATTCGCGGCGCTGGTGCTGGTCTTTTCGCTCGGCCCGCGCGATCTCGACAAGGAACTCGAGGACTACATCGCGGCCGAAACCACCGGTGACACCGAACGCGCACGATCGGCCGCGGCGGTGATCATCGAGCACGACGCCGCACAGCGTCTCGAGGCCCGCGCGGAAAGCGTCGAGGAGGCTGCGTTCGTGCAGGCCAACAATCGCCTGTTCGGTGTGCTGTTCTGGTTCGTATTGCTGGGGCCCACGGGGCTCGGGCCCGTCGCCGCGTGGTTATTCCGTGCCAGCGACCTGCTGCGCCGCGCGGCGATTGCGGATACCAGCCCGCTGCCGGCTATTGCGGGCGCTTTCGAGCGCATGCATTTCCTGCTGGCCTGGCTGCCCGCACGCCTCGTCGCCCTGAGCTACGCCATCGCGGGCAGTTTCGAGGAAGCACGCCGGGAAATGGGCCGCGGCGCGGGTGCGGTCGGCAGGATGCTGGAGCGCAACGACCTGTTGCTGGTGCTTGCCGGCCGAGGCGCACTCGCCAAGATCGATACGGCCGCAGTGGGCGTCGCCGCGCCGGCACAGGGCGCGCTCCGCTTGATTCGCCGGTCATTGCTGATCTGGCTGACGGTCATCGCGCTGCTGTCGCTGGTTGCATGGGTCGCCTGACGCCGACTGGGCTCCTTCTCGCCGCCTGCCTCGCGGCCTGCTCGGCGGAAGTGCCCCCCCACGAGGGTGAGCGCATCATCAGTGTCGCGCCGAATCTCACGGAACTGCTGTATGCCGCGGGCGCCGCGCGGCAGCTCGTCGCAGTCAGTGAATACAGCGACTATCCGGAAGCAGCGAGGTCCCTGCCGCGGATCGGGGATGCCTTTCGACTCGACTATGAACGCATCGTGGCGCTCGCGCCGACGATCGCCGTGATCTGGGATTCCGGCACGCCGCCTGAAGTGCGTGCGCGACTTGAAGGACTCGGTGTCCGTGTGGTCGGCATTCCGACGCTGAAGCTCGATGACATCGCCGTGGGACTGGAGACCCTGGGTGCCATGGCGGGCACGGAGGAAGTCGCAGCGGCGGCGGCGGCCGGATTTCGATCCGAAATCGCCTCGCTGCGGGCCGAATACCGCGATCGGCCAAGGCTCAAGGTGTTCGTTCAGATCGACGATGCGCCACTATTCACCGTCGGCGGCAGTCACCTGATTACTGAAATCGTCGAATTGTGCGGCGGCATCAATGTATTCGCCGATGCGACGGCGCTTGCCCTGCCGGTGGATCTCGAGTCGGTGCTGGTGCGCGCACCGCAGGTCATCCTGTCCACCGACGACGGCGATCCACTCGAGTACTGGGCACGCTTCGACGGGCTCGCAGCGGTCGCGTCCGGCAGTATCTATCGCGCGCCGGCAGACCTGCTCGCCCGGCCGAGCCCGCGCATCAGCCGCGGTGCAACCGAGGTCTGCGCGGAGCTTGACGATGCGCGCAGACGCGCCGGTCTCGCACCGGGCGCCTAGCCGCTGGCGAGGTGATCAACGCCGCTCGTGCTTCCAGAGCACCTCGCTGCCAGATTCCTGGCGCGCCAGCACGCGCGCGATCACGAACAGGAGATCCGACAACCGGTTCAGGTATTGGAGCGGCTCCATGGCGACGGTCTGCGTCCGCGCAAGCGTCCAGCAGCGCCGCTCGGCGCGCCGGCAGATCGTGCGCGCGAGATGGCAGGCAGCCGCCGCGGTGCCGCCGCCGGGCAGTATGAATTCCTTGAGCGGCGGCAATTGTTCGTTGAGGGTATCCAGCGCCCGTTCGAGACCTGAAACCTGGCTCGCCTGGATCGCGCGATGTTCCGGGATGCAGAGTTCGCCGCCCAGGTCGAAGAGTTCGTGCTGGACGCTGGTCAGGATCTCACGGACGTTGGCCGGCAGGCTGGCCACGGCAAGCACGATGCCGATCGCGCTATTGCATTCGTCCACGCTGCCGTAGGCTTCGACCCGCGGGTCGTCCTTGGGCACACGGCTGCCGTCGCCGAGGCCCGTGGTCCCGTCATCACCGGTGCGTGTGTAGATCTTTGACAGCCGGTTGCCCATCGGGCCTCCTCACCGGAACTCGTGCCGGACGGCGACGAACAGGCTGCGACCCATGGTGTTGAAGCCGCGCGCAAGTTCGTAGTCCTCATCCAGCAGGTTCTCCATTCGCGCGAGCAATGTCCAGTTCTCATTGACCGCGAAGCTCGCCGAGAGATTGGCCAGCCAGTAGGAGGGCATCGTGACCGGCGGGAACCCGAAATCCTTGCGATCACCCGCATAGAGCAGGTCCACGGCGATCTCGCTGGCGCCGAACCGGCGCAGGACGCCCAGCGCGAAGTTCTCCCCGGCCCGCCGCAGCAGTCGTTCGCCGGTGGCGCGGTTGCGCGGATCCTGCAGTGTCGCCGCGGCATGCGCTGACCAGCGTTCGGACTCGTAACGCCAGCTTGCCTCGATGCCGTGGATGCGCGCCCGCTCGACATTGCGGTTCTCGCCTTCGAATGTCCCGAAATCGGTGACGACGAACTCGATCAGGTCATCTATCTCGTTGCGAAACAGCGCCAACATGAGGCGCTGTCCACCAGCCGTGTCGTGTCTGAGACTCGCTTCGTAACTTTGTGATCGCTCGGGGTCGAGCGCAGCTTGGCCGCCGAAGCCATAGAGATCCGTGGCGTCCGGTGCGCGGAACGCCTGGCCTGCGGAGAGCGTCAGCTTCGTTGCGTTGCCGAGCGCATAGCCGAATTCAGCGTTCCAGGTCTGATGACCGCCAAAGGTCTCATGATCGGTGTAGCCGGCCGCCAGCAGCACCTGCGCCCCGCCGAATGACATCTGGTCCTGCAGGTAGAATTGCCTGGTCGCGGTGTCAGCCGCATAGGGCAGGCCGAAGGATTCCGCATCGGCATCCTCGTCCTGCCAGATCACGCCCGCGGTCAGGGCGTGTTTCTCGGAGACGGCAATATCATTCTGCCAGTCGAATTGCCAGCGCCCGGTGCGGAGATAGTCCGCCGTCTGGTTCTGCTCAAGCTCATCCAGCGCGTGCGCGACCGTGATCCTGGAGCGCCAGGCCTCGGTGGGCGCAAATCCGGCGGTCAGTGCGACCGCAGAGTTCCTGAAATCCTGGTCCACCGGCGTCACAAAGAAATCTGAATATTCCGACGTGCCCTGGGCGCGCCAGGCACGCATTTCCAGCTCGACACCGCCAAGATCGGTGCGCGCTGCCGCCGCCAGCGACAGATTCTCGTAACCACGATCGATGGAATCACCGCTGCGGGTCGGAAAACCGGCGCTGTCGACCCAGGAAAGGCCGAGCGACGCATCGCCACGGGCGCCCGCGAGGCCGGCATTGAGGCTGGCGCTGCGACTGTCATGGCGCCCTGCGCCCGCCTGCACCGTGGCGCCGGTGGTCGTGCGGCGGCGAGTGATGACATTGATGACACCGCCCAGTGCATCCGAGCCGTAAAGCGTCGAGCGTGGTCCCTTGACGATTTCGACGCGCTCGATCAGTTCCGGGGGAATATTCTGGAGCGCGGCGCTGCCGATGGTGCCGGGATTGATGCGCACGCCGTCCACCAGCACCAGCACGTGGTTGGATTCGGTGCCGCGCAGGAACACTGAAGTCTGCTGGCCTGGTCCGCCAAGACGCGCAACTTCGACGCCGGCGCGCATGCGCAGCAGGTCGCCGAGATCCGCGGCCGGCTGGCGACGCAGTTCCGCGCTTTCGATTATGTCGACGCTTGCGAGCACCTTGTCCATGGGGCTCTCGGTGCGCGTGGCCGTGACAACGACGGGTTCGACTGGGGGTAACGAGTCCATGCATGCTCCTCCCGAGCGGGCGATGGGAGGAGGAGGAGCGGAAAGCCCGCACCCCATGCCGCCCACCGCGACTGGCGCCAGCTGACAGGCCGGTTTCCGGACTCACGGCGGGCCCTGGGGGCCTTTCGCATCGCCTTCCCACCGGAGGATCCGGCAGTGGCTGCAGGGAAACCTGCGTGATGCGGCTTGCGCCGTTTACCGTTGCGGGGGCAGCGCCGGCATTGCGAACGACTCGCGCACCGGCTTCCCGATTAGCCCGGGATCGGACCCGGGACACCTGTCATCGAGGCCAATGTAGGCAGCGCGATTGCCGCGGTCAAGCGGCCGTTGACGGCATTCGATCCAGAACGCAGTGTTGCGGCATGGCGAATTCGGCAAGACTGGATGGGGCCCTCAGCGCCGCCGCAGCGGCTGCGGAAATCATCCGGAATTCATATCGGCGCAATATCGAAGTGCGCATCAAGGCCGATCGCTCGCCCGTGACCGCAGCCGATTTCGCCGCCGAAGCGGCGATTCGCGCCGTGCTGCAGGCGCGATTTCCGGATGACGGCTTCTACGGCGAGGAATGTGCGGCCGAGCGCATGGACGCGGAATGCCTGTGGCTGGTCGATCCGATCGACGGCACCAAGTCATTCGTGCGTGAATACCCGATGTTTTCGACCCAGATCGCACTGATGCGGCGCGGGCGTCTCGAGCTCGGCGTTTCGTCGGCGCCGGTCTATGGTGAAATCGCCTGCGCTGAGCGCGACCAGGGTGCCTGGCTCGACGGAGCGCGACTCACGGTCAGCCGGATCGGTCGCTTCGAGGACGCGACAATTTCGACCGGCAACCTGAAGGCGCTTGCGGGTGGACCGCGTTGGGCGGCGCTCGGGCGCATCGTCACGCGACTGGACCGGATCCGCGGCTTCGGTGATTTCCTCCACTACCATCTGCTGGCGGCCGGCAAGATCGAGGCCGTCATCGAGTCGAATATCCACATCCTCGACATCGCCGCACTCACGGTCATCGTCGAGGAGGCGGGCGGCCGCGTGACGGATCTCGAGGGCGCGCCGCTCGCGATGGACTCGACCAGCATCCTGGCGAGCAATGGACTGCTGCACGAGCCGATCCTCGAGGAACTCAGGCGCTGACGAAAACGCGCCTGCCGCGCGAATTCAATTCCTCAATGGGTACCCGATAAAGGGCCGAGAGATTTCCGGCATTCAGCGTCGCGTCCACGGTTCCGTACTGCCAGTGCCCGTCACCGTGCAGCAGCAGGGCGCGATCCGCATGACGCGCAGCGAGCGTCGCATCGTGCAGCGCCGCGATGACGAGCCCGCCCGCGTCGGCCCGCGCACGAAACAGCTCAAGCACTTCATTGCGATGCTGCGGATCGAGGTGATTGGTCGGCTCATCGAGCAGGCATACAGGCGCGTCCTGCGCGAGTAATGTCGCGATTTCGAGGCGCCGGCGTTCGCCGCCCGAAAGTGTCATCACGTCGCGCGCTGCGAGATCGGCCAGCCCGACCGCCACGAGCGCCTCTTGCGCGCGCGTGACATCCAGGGCGCCTTCCCATTGCCAGAATGGCAGGTGCGGGTGGCGCCCGATCAGCGCCGTGTCGAAAACCGTGGACGGGAACGGGTGCTCGGTCGTCTGTGGCAGGAGTGCCAGCCGGCGCGCGCGCTCGCGACCGGTCCAGGCCCCGATAGCGCGTCCATCGAGATCCACGGAACCCGCAGCGGGCGCGCGTAGCCCGGCCAGGGTGTGCAGCGTGAGCGTCTTGCCGACCCCATTGCGGCCGAGCACGGCGATGAATTCGCCTTGCCGCGCCTCGAATGCGAGTGCGCGAACGAGCGTGCGGCCGCCGACTTCGACATCGAGGTCGGCGCTCGAGAGCCGCGCGGCGTGATCGGTCAGGGCTGCTGCCGCTGGTGTTGCCATGACCGGGTCTGGCTGCAGGTGCTGCCCGATGACCTGAGCTCACGCGTCCAGCGGATGCGGTCGTGCAGCCGGTATTCGCCCTCGACCCACAGTTCCACGGCTTCCGCCCACAAGTGATAGCCACCCCAGCCGGCGGGTCGCGGCAGTCGCAAGCCGGTCGCCTCATCGTCATCGGTGGCCTGGAACGGATCCGGCGCCGCATGGCGGGCCGCCGTTTCGCGCAGTTTCTCGAGCAATGCCTGGCGCGAGGCGATCGGCGCGCTCTGCTGGCTGGTGATGGCGGCCAGCCGACTCTGCCAGGGGCGGCTCGCGAAGTAGTCGTCGCTTTCGCCCGCAGGTGACTTGACGATCGGCCCTTCCACGCGCAGCTGCCGGCCGAGTGCATCCCAATGGAACACGGCAGCCGCCCAGGGCCGCGCCGCGAGCTCCCGCCCCTTGCGCGATTCGTAATTCGTATAGAAGACCAGGTATCCCGGGTCTGCCACGATTTCCTTGCAGAGCATGACGCGGGCCGAAGGGCGCCCGCCCGCATCGCCAGTTGCCAGCACCATCGAGTTTGGATTGCGCTGTGTTTTCTGTTGCCAGGCATGATCCAGCCATGCCGCAGCCAGCGGCATCGGGTCGTCTGGCAGCGGTTCCGGCAGCGACTGCGCGCGCGCTTTCATGACGCGATGTTAACGCGGCGCCACCGGACCGGTGTAATTTGCAGCTTGCATGCATCGCATCAGCGTCAATGGCACCCGGATCAGCTGTGTCGACACCGGAAAGGGTGCGCCGCTCCTCCTTCTGCACGGCCTGGGCGGCAGTCACGATGACTGGCGATTGCAGATTCCCGAATTTGCGGCCAGGTATCGGGTGATCGTGCCGGACTTGCGCGGCTTCGGCGCAAGCGAGAGGCGTGAGCCCTTCACGATCCAGCGTCATGCCCGCGACATGATGGCGCTGCTGTCTGCGCTCGAGCTGGAACGGGTGCACGTGGTGGGACTGTCGATGGGCGGGGCGGTTGCGATCGAACTTGCATTGCGCGCGCCGCAAACCGTCGCATCGCTGGTGCTCGTCAACACGGCGCCGGGGTTCACGCTGACCAACTGGCAGCGCCGGCGCATGGCCTGGCTGCGGGTGCTGGTGGCGCTCGTGCTGGGCGTCGGGGGCGTCGCGCGCCTGTTCGCCCAGGGCGTATTTCCAGCACGCAGCCAGGGCAGGCTGCGCAGGCGATTTATCCGGCGCGCAAGTCACACCAGTCGCTGGGTCTATCTCGCGACACTCAGGTCACTCACGCGCTGGAATGCCGAATCGCGGTTGCATTTGATTCGCGCGCCGGCACTGATCATCGGCGCCGAGCACGATTTCACGACCAGCGAGGAAAAACGCCGCTGGTGCGCGCGCATCCGGGGCGCCCGATTCATCGAAATCAGCGGTAGCCACCACCACACGGAGCTCGATTCCCCGGGGCGGTTCAATCGCGTGGTCCTGAGCCATCTCGCGACCCTGAATGACTGATTAAGCCCCGATTCAGGTAGGCGGGCAGAGACTGGTTCCACGCACCCTGAGGAGGAACCATGATGATCAGGTCAACGTTATTGGTGGCAGTGATACTGACGACGCTGCTCGCGGGCTCGGCGCTTGCGGACGACAGCTTCAAGCGTGGGGATGATCGTTACCGCGGCCAGGCCCATAGCTATCGCCAGGACGATCGGCGCGACGATCGCCGCTACGACGACCGGCGCTACGACGACCGGCGCTACCCTAGCCGGAATTATGATCGTCGCTGGCGGCACATCCCGCCTGCGCACTACCGCAGCAACGGCGGCTACCGGGTGGGTTACGAGTCCGGTTGGCGCGAAGCATCGCGGAACTGCCGCTTCGACCATCAGCCGGGCCGCTGGTACCGCGATCGGCGCGACAGCTACTGGTATTTCGGCTTCGAAATCGACGGCTGACCGCAATGGCAGTTGATGCAAAGACCACCGGCCCGCTTGCGTCTGCGCAGGCGGGCCGGTACACAGGGCAGACCCAACAGAGGCTGCTGCCCGAATGGACCTACCGGAACTGCGTGATCGGCTGACCCGGCTGGATGGAGAGCTGCTCGCGCTGATCGCGGAGCGCCAGCGCCTCTCCACCGAAGTCGCACGCGTGAAGCGTGCGACCGGCCACCCGACCCGCGACTATCAGCGCGAACGCGATGTGTTGCTGAATGCCCGCTCGGCGGCGGCAAAGCTGGGCCTGCCGCTCGCGCTGGCAGACAACCTGCTGCGTCTGTTGATCCGCAGTTCGCTGGCAACCCAGGAGCAGGCGCAGGTCGCGGCCCGGGGCCAGGGCAGCGGCAAGCGCGCGCTGGTGATCGGCGGCGCCGGCAAGATGGGCCGCTGGTTCGTCGATTTCCTGCATTCCCAGGGCTTTGTCGTCGAAGTCGCGGATCCGGCCGGAACTGTGGAGCCCCATGGGCATCGCGCAGATTGGCAGTCCGATGACCTGACTCACGACGTGATTGTGGTTGCGACACCGCTCGGCATTACCACGGCAATCCTGGACCAACTGGCCCGGCATCGCCCGCCCGGACTCGTGTTCGACATTGGATCGCTGAAGACGCCGCTGCGCGCCGGGCTGACCGCGCTGATGCAGGCCGGCGTGCGGGTGAGTTCATTGCACCCGATGTTCGGGCCGGACACCGACCTGCTGTCGGGACGGCATGTGATTCACGTCGATGTCGGCAGGCCGGATGCCGTGGCCGAGGCGCAGAATCTGTTCGCTTCGACGATGGCCGAACAGGTGGTCACGACCCTCGATGACCATGACCGGCTGATCGCCTATGTGCTGGGTCTTTCACATGCCGTCAATATCGCGTTTTTCTCGGCGCTGGCGGATAGCGGGGAGGCTGCGCCGAGGCTGGCACGGCTCTCGAGTGCAACTTTTGATGCCCAGCTCGCGGTCGCTTCGCTGGTCGCCCGAGAAAGCCCGGCGCTCTATTTCGAGATCCAGGCGCTCAATGAGTACGGGGGTGAGTCGCTGGAGGCGTTGGCGGACGCAGTCGGCCAACTGCAAGCCCTGGTTGTGAATCAGGACGCTGCCGGATTCGCGCGCTTGATGCGCCGCGGCCAAAGCTATCTCCAGGACCGTGCCTCAGCTCGCCAGACCTGAGATGCCTCAGGCCCCGCGCTGACGACGCATCAATAGCAGGAACAACGGCACGCCGATCAGCGCCGTGAGCGCGCCCACCGGCAATTGGCGCGGCGCCACGATGGTGCGTGCCAGCAGATCCGCGACGACCAGAAGCGTGCCGCCCGCGAGCGCCGCGGCCGGAATCACGGCGCGGTGCGCGGAGCCGATCACGATCCGCACGAGGTGCGGCGTCACGAGGCCGACAAATCCAATGCTGCCGGCGGTCGTAACTGCCGCTGCCGTCAGCACCGATGCCGTGACGTAGATCGCAATGCGCAGTCCCCGTACCGGCACGCCCAGCAATTGCGCCTGCAGTTCGCCGCGTGCAAGCGCATCCAGCGGCCGCGCAGCGAGCAGGCAGGCCGGGATCGCCAGGAGCGCCAGCGCCAGCAACGACCACGGCGTGCGCACGTAGGCGAAATCGCCCAGCAGCCAGAACAGCATGCCGCGCAGTCTCAGGTCATCCGACAGCGACAGCAGCAGGCTGACCACAGCGCCGCAGCCCGCCGCGACCACGACACCGGTCAGCAGCAGCCGCGTCGTG
>JAOUGR010000172.1 GCA_029857655.1 Gammaproteobacteria bacterium
GAGCGACTCGCGGCGCTTCCGCCCGACCGAAGTGGTCGCCGAGTATGAAACGACCGTATTCAACGAGCTTGACCTCATGCGCGAGGCCGCCAATGCCTCACAGCTGAAGCGCAATTTCGCGGACTCCACGATGCTGCACGTGCCGGAGGTTCACTGGGATCTCTGCCGGCGCGAGGTCATGGTCATGGAGCGCATCCATGGCATCCAGATTTCAGACGTTGCTCAGCTGCGTGCGCTCGGCACGGACATCCGGTTGCTTGCGGAAAACGGCGTGAAGATCTTCTTCACGCAGGTGTTCTGGCACAATTTCTTCCACGCCGACATGCATCCCGGCAACATCTTCGTGGATGTCAGCGATCCGGCGAAGCCAAAGTATGTGGCAGTGGATTTCGGCATCGTCGGCACCCTGGATCCACGCGACCAGCTTTACCTGGCCGGTAATTTCCTCGCGTTTTTCGAGCGTGATTACCGCAAGGTCGCGGTGCTGCACGTTGAGAGCGGCTGGGTGCCGGCCGGTACGCGCGTGGACGAGCTGGAAAGTGCCGTGCGCACCATCTGCGAGCCGATCTTCAACAAGCCGCTGAAGGAAATCTCCTTCGGCCTTGTGCTGCTGCGCCTGTTCGAGATCGCGCGACGGTTCCAGATGCAGATCCAGCCGCAGCTGATCCTGCTGCAGAAGACGCTGCTGAACATCGAGGGCGTCGGGCGCGACCTTTATCCTGAGCTCGATCTCTGGAAAACGGCACTGCCGATCCTGCGCGACTGGATGCGCCAGCGCACCGGGCCGCGGGCGATATTCAGGCACGTCCGCAACAACTGGCCGGATGTCGCGGAGGCGCTGAAGCTCCTGCCCGTAATTGCGCGGCGGGAGATCCGCAAGGCCTACGACGAACGCATCGTCGTGCGTACCGAGTCCGCGTCGCTGGAAGCGCTGCGGGACGAGTTGCGCGATAGCCGCCGCCGCACCGATACCGTCATCGCGGGCGCTGCCTCGCTGCTGGGCGGCGTCATCTGGCTTTCGCTTGGAACGCCGCCTGGCTGGGCTGGGTGGCTGCTCGCCGCCGGTGGCGCATTGCTGCTTGCGATCCGGCTGCGCCGCTAGCGCTTGAGTTCGATCCAGGTTGCGGCGGCCCGCGCGCAAGGCTCGCCGTTCTCGTCGAACACCGCCGTTCCCGAGTAGTGCTTGCGGCCATCGTGCCCGGTGGACCAGCCGATCACGACACAGGCTTCGTTCACATGCACGCGCCGGTCGACGCGCGCGGTGAACTCGCCGAGCAGCGGGCCGCGCGCCGCGAGACCAATCGCAAAGAAACCGGGACAATCAAGCGCCGCCCACATGAACTCCGGCAGGACCTTGCCATCCGCACCGGCCAGCGATTCATCCGGCAGCCAGGCAGCGGCGTACAGGTCGCGTCCCGCGATCGCCGATGCGAAGATCCGCATGCCATCGCCGCGCGCGCGCTCGGGTCCACAGACGAAACAACCCGGATAGGCGTGCTCGCGAAATCCTTCATAGCCATGCGCCACGGCTAACGCCTCGGCATAGGGTGGCGGTTCCGGCACTTCGAGATCACAGCTACCCTGCCGGCCGCTGGCCACGGGCCCCTCGCCACTCATCAGCAATATCTGCGAAGTTTCCGGATCCTCACGGATCTCGAGCGGCTGATCGAGCGGTGGCGGCCGCAACAAACGCACCGTCAAGGCCGAGCCCGCGGCTCCTGCCAGAAGGCCGCAGACATAGCCGCCGTTGCCGGATTGCGGCGGTCCGCGGAATCGCTTTCCGATCATGATGAATCGGCTGGCCGTCATCGCAGGCAATCGTAGCGGATCGGGGGTGGATGCGCCCGGCCCCGGGCGCTAAGCTTGCCGTTCCAGCACCGGAACTGGATCATGAAGCTCAATATTTCCCTGGCCATGTTCAGCGTTCTCCTGTCTGCGGCCGCGCAGGCCGATGACGGCATCCGGCAGTTCCTGGCCGGTCGTGCCGGGCACGATGCGGAGGTTGCCCAGTCGATCTGGAACTGGGCCGAAGTCGGCTACCAGGAGGTGAAAAGTTCGGCGCTGCTGCAGAAGGAGCTGGCCACCGCAGGATTCAAGGTCGAAGCCGGTGTGGCCGGCATGCCGACCGCATTCATCGCAAGCTGGGGCAAGGGCGAGCCGCTGATCGGCATCCTGGCCGAGTACGACGCACTGCCCGGCATCACCCAGGACGCGTCGCCGCTGCGCAAGCCGCTACCAGACAAACACTCCGCCCATGCCTGCGGGCATCACCTGTTTGGCGCCGCCAGCGTTTCCGCGGCGATCGCCCTGAAGGACTGGCTGCAGAAGAGCCGTACGCCCGGCACGATCCGTCTCTACGGAACGCCCGCTGAGGAAGGCGGCGCCGGGAAGGTCTACATGGTGCGCGCAGGCCTGTTCAAGGACGTGGATGCGGTGCTGCACTGGCACCCCTCTGACACCAATTCCGCCGGACTCGACAGGTCGCTCGCCAACAAGACAGCGAAGTTCCGGTTCCACGGCGTGTCCTCGCACGCATCCGGCGCGCCGGACCGCGGCCGCTCCGCACTCGATGCCGTCGAAGCGATGGACAACATGGTCAACATGATGCGTGAGCATGTGCCATCCGATGCCCGCATTCATTACGTCATCACCAGCGGCGGCTCGGCCCCCAATGTCGTTCCGGACTTTGCGGAGTCCTATTACTACGTCCGCCACGGCGATCCGCGCGTGGTCGAGGAAATCTTCGATCGCGTGGTCAAGGCCGCCGAGGGCGCAGCACTTGGCACCGGGACCACGATGGATTACGAAGTGATCGGCGGCGTCTACAGCATCCTGCCAAATGAAACACTTGCACGCGTGATGTACTCGAAACTGGCGGAGGTGGGCGGCATGAGTTATTCACCCGACGAGCAGGCGTTTGCCGAAACGCTGTACTCGAGCCTGATGAAACCGAACATGCCGCTGGGATCCGAATCGGACGTGCAGGATTTTGACTTCGAACGCCCGGGCATCGGCTCCACGGATGTCGCAGACATCAGCTGGAATGTGCCGACCACCGGCCTGCGCGTCGCCACCTGGGTGCCCGGCACGTCGGCCCACAGCTGGCAGGCCGCTGCCGCCGGTGGCATGAGCATCGGCTTCAAGGGAATGCAGCACGCATCGCAGGTGCTGGCATTGACCGGCCAGGAAATCTTTACGCATCCGGAACTGATCGCGAAGGCCCGCGCAGAACTTGAAAAGCGCCGGGGCCCGGATTTCCAGTACACACCGATGCTTGGCGACCGCGCACCGGCCCTCGACTACCGCCGTGGCGTCCAGGGCGGCGGCGAATGAACGCTTGACCGCAGGCCGCGCAGGAATACCGCAGGATCCTCGCCGCGTTCCAGCGCCTCGACCAGCGCTGAGCCCACGATGACGCCGTCCGCGTGACCGGAAAGGCGCGTGACCTGGGCTGCGTGGCGAATTCCAAAGCCCGCGCAGACCGGCACCGCCGCCGCGGCGCGCACGCGATCAAGGTAATCGAGCACGGCATCGGGCACAGCCACGTCGCGACCGGTCGTTCCGGTCATCGTGACTGCGTAGACGAACCCTTCCGATTCGCGCGCGAGCATTGCAAGCCGCGCCGGCGGCGTCACGGGCGTCACCATCTGCACGAGCGCCATGCCCTCATCGGACAGCGCCGCGCGCATGTCAGCGCATTCCTCGAATGGCAGGTCCGGCACGATGAAACCGGCTATGCCCGCAGCACGGGCTTCCGCCGGCAGGCGTCCGATGCCATGGGCGAGCAGCGGGTTGAGGTAGCTCATCAGCAGCAGCGGTGCGCGCGGGCGCTTCACGAGGTTCGATAGCTCCGCGATGATCCAGGCGAGCGTCACGCCTTCGGCGAGCGCCGCGCGACTCGAGCGCTGTATCGTCATGCCGTCCGCCATCGGGTCCGAAAATGGCACACCGATCTCGATTACGTCTGCAGCTTCGTCCATCTTCAGCAGGTCCGCGGTAAATCGCTCGCGGCCAGGGAAACCCGCCGTCAGGAATGCCACGAGCGCCGGCCCGCCGCGCGGCGCCGCCGCGCGAATCGCTTCGGCGATGGCATCGCGCGGCAGCATCAGCTGCGATCCGCGAGCAGAGTCGCCTGCAGCGTGGACATGTCCTTGTCGCCGCGCCCCGACAAGCCGATCAGGATCCTGCTGCCCGGATGCTCGATGGCATGGCGGCGCGCACCTGCCAATGCATGAGCGCTTTCCAATGCGGGCAGTATTCCTTCGAGGCGGCAGCAGGCATCGACCGCTGCCAGTGCCTCGTGGTCGCTTGCGGTCTCGTAGCGCACGCGGCCCGTTGCCTGCAGCAGCGCGTGTTCCGGTCCTACACCCGAGTAGTCGAGGCCGGCGGAAACGGAATGGGTTTCCTGGATCTGGCCGTACGAGTCCTGCAACAGCATCGTGTAACTGCCCTGCAGCACGCCCGGCCGGCCGAATGCGAGCGTCGCCGCGTTGTCGCCGAGACCAGGACCGCGGCCGCCGGCTTCGACGCCAAGCAAGGCGACACCGGGATCATTCAGGAACGGATGGAACAGCCCGATCGCGTTCGATCCGCCGCCGACGCAGGCGATCGCCACGTCCGGCAGTGCGCCCGCCGCGGCCAGCATCTGTCCGCGCGCTTCGCGGCCGATCACCGATTGCAGTTCGCGCACCAGGTACGGATAAGGATGCGGCCCTACGGCGGAGCCGAGCAGGTAATAGGTGCCCATCGGGTCCGCAACCCAGTCGCGCAGGGCCTCGTCAATCGCGGCGCGCAATGTCTGGTCGCCACTCGCGACCGGGAC
>JAOUGR010000173.1 GCA_029857655.1 Gammaproteobacteria bacterium
TGATGGATGCGGGATTCGAGGTGACCTATACCGGGCTGCGTCAGACACCAGAGGCGATCGTGCGCATCGCGCTCGACACGGACGCGGACGTGATCGCGCTCTCCTCCATGGCCGGCTCGCATCTGCCGATCTGCCGCAAGCTCAAGCCGCTGCTCGAGCAGGCGGGCCTGGGCGGAAAGCTGTGGATCATCGGCGGCAACCTGCCCGCGCAGGATCACGATGCCCTGCGGGCGCTCGGCTTCGAGGGGGTATTCCAGTCCAGTTCGCGGCTCGACGACATCGTGACCTTCATCCGGGCGCACGTGCCATGAGAACAGGGGACCCGCCAGCAATGGAAACACGCCCAGTGACCAATGAATCGGGGATCGACATCAGGCCGCTCTACACGGCCACCGACGTCGAGGCCAGTGGCGGCGACGGCATGCTCGGGCTGCCAGGGCAGTACCCATTCACGCGGGGCATCCATCCGCTGATGTACCGCAAGCAGCCCTGGACCATGCGCCAGTACACGGGCTTCGGCAACCCGGCGGACACCAACAAGCGGTTCCACTACCTGATCGCCAACGGCCAGACCGGACTCAATGTTGCTTTCGACCTGCCGACGCAGTGCGGCATCGACTCCGACGATTCGCAGGCGGAGGGCGAGGTCGGGCGCGTCGGCATGGCCGTGGACACGCTGCGTGACTTCGAGATCGCCTTCGAAGGCGTGGACCTCGAGCGCATCACTGTCTCACTCACGATCAACGGTGCGGCGGCGATCCTGATTGCCATGTACCTGGCGATGGCCGAGAAGCGCGGCTACGACATCACGAAGCTGCGCGGCACGGCACAGAACGACATCCTGAAGGAATTCATCGGCCGCGGTACCTGGGTGTACCCGGCGGAACCTTCGATCCGGCTGGTCGGCGACACCATCGAGTACTGCGCAAAGCACGCGCCGAAATACAGCCCGGTGTCGGTGTGCGGTTACCACATCCGCGAATCCGGCGCCGACCCGGCACAGGAGGTGGCGTATGCCTTCTGCATCGCGAAGGCCTATGCCGACGAGGTGATTCGCCGCGGCCTGCCGGTGGATGAGTTCGCCGGACGACTGTCGTTCAACTTCAACTGCTTCGGCAACCTCTTCGAGCAAGTCGCGAAATTCCGCGCCGGGCGTAGCCTCTGGGCGAAGATCATGAAGGAGCAATACGGCGCGACCAGGCCGGGGTCCATGTGGATGCGCATGCTCGCGGGCGGCGGCGGCGGCGGGCTTACCTTCGAGCAGCCCGAACTCAACATCGTGCGTGGTGCCTATTACGCGCTGATCTGCGCGCTCTCCGGCGCGCAGACGATGGCGTTGTGCTGCTACGACGAGGCCTACACCATTCCGTCAGAATACGCGCAGCGCATCTCGCTGCGCACGATGCAGCTACTGATCGAGGAGATGGGCCTGACCGACACCGTCGACCCGCTCGGCGGTTCGTACTACGTCGAGACGCTCACCAACCAGATGCGCGAACGCATGCAGACCATCATGGCCGAGGTGGACGCGCAGGGCGGCATCGTCAAGCTCGTGACCGAGGGCGCCATCCAGACCAAGGTTTCGATGCAGGCCTACCGGCACCAACGCGAGATCGAGAACGGGACCTTCCGCAAGGTGGGCGTAAACTGCTACCGAACCGACGAGAAGGCGCCCGAGATGGAATTCCATCCCCACAGCGAGCAGGATGCCCGCGCACAGATCCAGTCGCTCAATCGCGTGCGTGCCGAGCGCGACGCGGCGCGCGTGCAGGCGACGCTCGAGCGCGTGCAGGCCGATGCGCGCTCGGGTGCGAACCTGATGCCCGCCATCATCGAAGCGATCAAGGCTTATGCCAGCGTCGGCGAGATCACCAGTGTGCTGGTGGGCGTGTTCGGCCGATTTCGCGAACCCGTGAGGCTCTGAATGGCAGGCATTGAACGCTATGTGGCGCCGACCACGCTCGAGGAAGCGGCCGGGATCCTGCGCACCGGCAATGTCACCGTGCTGGCAGGCGGCACCGATCTCATGCCGCAGACGCACGCCGGGCGGCTGCAGTTCCAGCCAGTGTTGATGAACGTGCGGCGCGTGCCCGAACTGTCTGGCATCGCCAACCAGGGCACCGTGGTGCGCATCGGCGCATTGGTCACGATCACCGAGCTGCTGGAAAGCGCACTGGTGCACGAGCGGCTCAACCTGCTCTGGCAGGCCTGCGACCACTTTGCGAGCGACCAGATCCGCAATGCCGCGACGATCGGTGGCAATGTTTGCAACGCCTCGCCCGCGGGGGACACGCTGATACCGCTGCTCGCACTGAATGCGCGCGCGGTGCTCGCGGCGAAGCCAAACGGCACCTTGCAGCTGCGCCGCGTGCCGCTCACCGAATTCTTCCTCGGCCCGGGGCGCAGCTGCCGGGCGCCCCCGGAGCTGCTGACGGCTGTCGAGGTTCCACTGCCGCCGGCGGGATTCGCGGGTGAGTTCTACAAGCACGGCACCCGGCCCGGGCTGGACATCGCGGCGATCTCGATCGCGTTCGGCGCGCGCCGTGACGGTCAACTGCTGCGCGACGTGCGGCTTGCATTCGGAGCGGTGGCACCGACCCCGGTCCGCGCGCCGCGCACCGAAGCGGCGCTCGAAGGACAGCCCCTCGATGCGGCGAAACTGGAAGCCGCGGCAGGAATTGCGCTCGAGGAAGTTCAGCCGATTTCCGACCTGCGTGCCAGCGACTGGTACCGGCGTGAGCTCATTCACAACATGCTCAAGAGGGTGATAACGCATGTCCATCAACTGTGACATCGCATTCACCCTGAACGGGGTCAAGAGGGAAATTACCGTGCCCGCGGCAATGACCGCGCTCGAGATGCTGCGCGAGCGGCTCGGGCTCACCGGCACCAAGTACGGCTGCGGCGAAGGCGAGTGCGGTGCCTGCACGATCCTGGTGGACGGCGCGACTGTGAATTCCTGCCTCATGTTCGCGGTCGACTGCGACGGGCGCGATTTGGTGACTGTCGAGGGCGTGGTGACCAGACCGGCGGGCGAGCGGCTTCGCGACGCCTTCGTCGCCCACGGCGCGGTGCAGTGCGGTTTCTGCACGCCTGGCCTGGTAGTGCAGGCAAGCCACCTGATCGTGCGCG
This sequence comes from Gammaproteobacteria bacterium, assembly GCA_029857655.1. Classification (GTDB taxonomy): domain Bacteria; phylum Pseudomonadota; class Gammaproteobacteria; order Steroidobacterales; family Steroidobacteraceae; genus SCUD01. The sequence continues at coordinate 3,133 of JAOUGR010000173.1, forward strand.
ATCACGCCGGCAACGAGGCGGCGATCCGGCGCGGCATCGAGGGCAATCTGTGCCGCTGCACCGGGTACCGCAAGATCATCGAGGCAATTGCAGCAGCGGCAGATGCCGCGACACAGGGAGCCGAACATGGGAGCCGCTGAGTTGCCCATCGCGAAAGACACGCTGATCGGCAAGCGCATTTCGAAGCTCGACGCGCCCGACAAGGCGAGCGGCAAGACACGTTACATCCAGGACCTCGAGGTGCCGGGTGCGCTGCACGCAAAGATACTGCGCTCGACGGAGGTGCACGCGCGCATAATTTCAATAGATACCAGTGCGGCGCGCGCACTGCCCGGTGTGCACGCGGTGATCACGGCGGCAGACGTTCCGTGGCAGCGGCCGATCGGCGTTGCCAAGGACCACCTGCCACTGAAGACCGACCGCGTGCGCAGCCTGCGCGACGAGATTGCGGCAGTCGCCGCCGACAGCGAGGCGATCGCCGAGGCGGCGCTGAAGTTGATTCGTGTCGAGTACGATCCGCTGCCGGTGGTTTTCACGCCCGAGCAGGCGCTCGCGCCGGGCGCGCCGCTTATTCACCCCGAGCCGCGCGGCACCGGCGAGGGTCCGCAGCTCAAGACCTCCGGAGCGTCAGTGGCCTTTGCTGGCAAGCCCGACAACATCGCCATGACCTTCGAATACGCGCAGGGCGACATGCTGAAGGGCGAAGCGGAGTCCGACTTCGTCGTTGAGGATGTCTTCCGGCTGCACTACGTGACCCACTGCTGCATGGGCGTCTCCGGGGTGATCGCGGAGTTCGACCCCGGCGGCAACCTGCTGCTCCATTCGAATACCCAGGTGCCATTCCTGCACAAGCGGGAGTTCGCGGAACTCCTCGGCATCGATCCGGGACGCATCCGCATCATCCAGCCGCCGATCGGCGGCGGCTTCGGTTCCAAGCTCGACATCTACCCGTTCGAGCCGATCGCCATCTTCCTCGCCAGGATCACCCGGCGCCCGGTGAAGCTGGTGTTCACGCGCGAAGAGGAATTCATCGCCTCCCCCACGCGCCAGCCGGTGCTCCTGAAGCTTCGCTCGGGATGCCGCAAGGATGGCGCGCTGACCTTCCGCACGGTCGAGACGGTGCACGACAACGGTGCCTACACCTCCTGGGGCGCAACCACGCCGTTCGTCATGATGCAGACGGTCTCGTCGCTTTACCGCGTGCCGCATTGCAAGTACTACACGAAGGCCATCTACACGAACAACCCGTATGCCGGTTCGTTCCGCGGCTACGGCAACTTGCAGGCGACCTTCGCGGTGGAAGCGCACATGGACAAGCTGGCCGAAGCGGTTGGCATGGACGGGCTCGCCTTCCGGCTGAAGAACGCGCAGGACCCGGGCGAGGTCACGCCGCAGGGCATGCATTTCAACAGCTGCGGCTTCAAGGAATGCCTGCGCATTGCGGCCGGGCGCAGCGATTTCCTGCGCAAGCAGGCGGAAAACCGTGCGCGCCGGACCGATCCGGATCTGATCAAGCGCGGAATCGGCATTGCTTCGATGCTCCACGTCGGCGGCGGCGCCAAGATCTATCCGTCGGACGGCTGCGGCACGATCCTCAAGATCGACGATTTCGCGCACCTCACGCTGATCACCGGCGCCTCGGAGATCGGGCAAGGCTCG
>JAOUGR010000174.1 GCA_029857655.1 Gammaproteobacteria bacterium
TGGTACTCGAGCCATTGCAGTAGTACGGCCCCGGCCGCGAGCGCGATGCCGTAGATGAGCACTGTCTTCAGCATGGCCGGGAGTCTAGCGTGAGTGTTCTGTCACATTCACCGGGCCGGGTGGGTCGTGCCCCCGGGCCAGCGGCTATTGCGCGGGCGTCATCACGCGCCGGTCACGACACTGCGGCATGCGTCACATTGTGCCCGCGAAGGGCCTGACAACATTCTGTCTTGTCGCCAGCCGCGAGGCCCGGACGATGGCGTTTGTGATCTTTTCAGCGAACAGCCTGGCCAGTTCCAGGCTGCGCTCGGTGACGATGCGTACCCTTGCCGTCGCGGTGGGTGCGCTGGCGCTGCTGAGCCTGCTCGGCGGTTTCGCCCTGGGATTTCAATTCGGCGCTGCCCGGCAGGTGCCGGAATTTGCGGACCTGGATCCGACGCAACCCGGGGGCAAGGCCCTGATTCAGGAGATTGGCAGCCTGTCCGGCCGTCTGATCCAGCTTGAGGCCGTGGCCGGCCGCCTGGCCGAGCGCATCGGGACCACCCGCCCGGCGGTTGCCGCAGCTGCGGGGAATCCGGCCAGGATCGCCAACCAGCCAGCGGGCGGGCCGCTGCTGGCAACGCCGTTCGGCGACGGGTCGCGCACCGGGGCATCGCTGCTGCAACTCGATCGAGGGCTCCAGGACGTCGAGGCGAGTCTCGACGGCGTCGCTTCGATGCTCGCCCGGCGCGACCTGGACCAGATGGCATTTCCCAGCCGGGCGCCGATTCCCGGCGTCGGGAGATCGTCCGGCTTCGGCCGCCGCATCGATCCGTTCACACAACGACCGGCCCTGCACGCCGGCATCGACTACTCGGCACCCCACGGCACCACGATCCAGGCGAGTGCCGGCGGGCGCGTTCGTCGCGCCGGTCCGTATGGCGCTTTTGGCCGGACCGTCGAGATCGACCACGGCGATGGACTCGTCACGCGCTACGGGCATGTCTACCGGATCCTCGTGCGGGTCGGCGATACGGTGCTGCCCGGTCAGGCGATCGCAACCGTCGGCTCGACCGGCCGTTCCAGCGGTCCGCATCTGCATTTCGAGATCCTGCGCGAGGGGCGACAGGTGCACCCGGACCTGTACCTCGCGGGCGAAGGCCCTGGCGCCCGCTGACCGGGGAACCGCGTGATCGACACCAACTGGCTGACGCACGCGCGATTCCAGGTCACCGCCCCGAAACTGGACCGGCGGCAGTGGCTGATGGCCGGCGGCGCGATACTGCTGCTGCTCGTCGCGGCCGGCCACGGTTTCGCGGGCGACCTGTACCTTTCGGCGCGCGATCTCGCCGCGCTGCGCCGGGAGCGGGCGCTGCTCGCTGCCGACGTCGAGCGCCTGCGGACGGAACTGGCCCTCGAGAACGCAACGCGCGAGGAACTCGAGCGGCACGCGGCAGAACTGAATGCGCGGGTTGCGGAACTCAATGGACAGGTAGAGTTCCTGAGGGCCCGCAAGACGCCCGGCAGGAGCGCCGAGTAATTCGACCAACGACACACGAGGACAGATTCATGTTTCGCAGGAAAAACGACATGGCCATCGACGTCAGCCGGCTGGCAGGCCTGCTGCCCCAAGACACCTGTGTCCGCGGCGACGTGACGTTCGCCGGGGGTCTGCGGATCGACGGTCGCGTCGAAGGGAATGTCCTCGGCAAGCCCGACAGCCGGGGCCTCCTGGTCCTGAGCGAGAAAGGCGTCGTCGTCGGCACGGTCAAGGTCCACGATGCGGTGATCAATGGCCGCGTGGAAGGCGATCTGGAAGTCGAGCACTTCCTCGAGTTGCAGACCGGCGCGCGCGTGACCGGCAACATCAGCTACCGGACGTTGAAGCTGGACTGTGGCGCCACCGTGGACGGCAAGCTGGTGCGGATGGGCGAAGAGCCGGCGGCCGCGGAAGCCGGCGAGGGTGCCGGGTCCAGAGTTCTCTCGTTCGCCAAGTCGCCCTAGTCGGGCGTGTTCCGGGAAGCCGTCCGGGCTTCCCGAGGAGGCGCGCTTCCGCGCAATTTCGGGTCCACACGACCGCCCGCGCCGGTCGTGATTGACCTGGATCAAAGCAGGCCCCTGCCGCCGTCGTAAGCTGTGTACGACGGCGCAACCCGTCTTCGCAGGTCGCTCCCCGCGCCGGGAGGATTCCCCTCATGGACAAAGGTCCGCCGCGCACCGTGCCGGAATTGCCCCGCGGGATGGCGCTGCTGCACGACCCGTTGCTCAACAAGGGTACGGCCTTCACCGAGGCGGAGCGCGAGGCGCTGGGACTGCGCGGCCTCCTGCCGCCGCACGTGCACACGCAGGAGGAGCAGATGGAGCGCTCGCTGCAGCAGCTGCGGCGCATGGCCGATCCGCTCGACAAGTATGTTGCGCTGAACGCGCTGCACGACCGCAACGAGGCCCTGTTCTTCCGCGTGATCTGCGATCACGTGGACGAGATGCAGCCGCTCATCTACACGCCGACCGTCGGACTCGCCTGCCAGCACTTCGGGCAGATCTTCCAGCGCCCGCGCGGCCTGTTCATAACCGCCAATGACCGCGGCCGGGTTGCGCGCGTGCTGCGGAACTGGCCGCGCATGGCCGGCATCATCGTCATGACCGATGGCGAACGCATCCTCGGCCTCGGCGACCAGGGCGCACAGGGGATGGGCATCCCGGTCGGCAAGCTGTCCCTCTATACCGCGTGCGCGGGGGTCCACCCGAGCCTGTGCCTGCCCATCGCCATCGACGTCGGCACCAACAACGAGACGCTGCTCGCTGATCCTTTCTACATCGGCCTGCGCCAGCGCCGCATCTCCGGCACTGCCTACGACGAACTGATCGATGAGCTGATCGCGGCCGCGGAGGAGGTCTTTCCCGGCGTGCTGATCCAGTTCGAGGACTTCGCCAATCACAATGCATTCCGGCTGCTGGCGAAGTATCGCGACCGGGTCTGCGCCTTCAATGACGACATCCAGGGCACCGCATCGGTCGCGCTCGCAGGCCTGTTCTCCGCATTGCGCGTGAGCGGCGGAAAGCTCATCGATCAGAAGCTGCTGTTCCTGGGGGCCGGGGAGGCCGCGACCGGCATTGCCGATCTCACGGTGGCGGCGATGGAAGCGCAGGGACTCGCGCCGGGTGCGGCGCGCGAGCGCTGCTGGCTGGTGGATTCGCGCGGCCTGGTCGTGGCCGGTCGCAACGATCTGGCCGGGCACAAGCGGCCGTATGCCAAGGACCATGCGCCGATCGGGGATTTCGCTGCGGCCGTCCGGATACTCAAGCCGACTGCGATCATCGGTGTGGCCGCGATCGGCGGGACATTCACGCGCGAAGTGCTGGAGGAAATGGCCCGCATCAACGCGCGGCCGATCGTTTTCGCGCTGTCCAACCCGACTTCGAAAGCCGAGTGCACTGCGGAGCAGGCCTATCAGTGGACCGGCGGCCGCGCGCTGTTCGCCTCCGGCAGCCCGTTCGATCCGGTGAAAGTCGGCGGCCAGACCTTCGTGCCGCGCCAGGGCAACAACTCCTACATCTTCCCCGGCGTCGGCCTGGGGGTGATCGTGAGCCAGGCGCGGCGTGTCACCGACGACATGTTCATGGCGGCGGCGCAAACGCTGGCGGATCGGGTCGATCATGCCGACCTGGCGCAGGGCAGCCTCTACCCCGCGCTGTCGCGCATCCGCGAGGTCTCCGCGGCTATCGCCGCCGCGGTTGCCGAGTCCGCCTATGCCAGCGGGCTGGCCGGCAAGCCGCGACCCGGGGACGTGCTGGCCGACGTCAGGTCGCAGATGTACGACCCGCGCTATTCGAGTTACGTCTAGCGCCGGCCCTCAGATCTCCTCCGGCACCGTGCGTATCGCGCCGCACGGACACTCGGAGACGCACAGCCCGCAGCCCTTGCAGTAGTCGTAATTGAACTGGTAGCGCTGGCCGGGCCCGAGCTTGATCACGGCGTTGTCCGGGCAAACGCCGTAGCAGTTGTCGCACTCGAAGCAGTTGCCGCAGGAGAGGCAGCGCCGCGCCTCGAATTGCGCCGTGACTTCGTCGAAGCCGCCGACGACCTCGTCGAATGTGGACTGGCGCCGGATGGTGTCGAGCACCGGCTGCCGCGCCTTGGGGGCGTCCGCGTAATACCAGGTGTTGAGCTTGTCGTAGCTCGCGAGTTCGTGGCTTTCCGGGTGCACCCAGGTCGTGCCCCGCAGCCACGCATCGATATGGCGCGCCGCGAGCTTGCCGTGGCCGATGCCGACCGTGACGGTGCGTTCGCCGCGCACCATGTCACCGCCGGCAAAGATGCCGGGATGGCCGGTCATCATGTCAGGCCCCACTTTCGCGACGCCATCCTGGATCTCGAGGCCCGGCACGCCGTCGAGCAACGACAGGTCCACGTCCTGACCGAGTGCGAGGACCACACAGTCCGTCGCGAGCGTCTCGAACTCGCCCGTCGGCTGCGGATTGCCCGCTGCATCGAGCTGCATCTTCTCGACCGTGATCGAGGACTCGCCGGCCTGCCTGATGGTCGAGAGCCACTTGACGAGCACGCCCTCCTGCAGCGCTTCCTCGAGCTCCGACTCGTGCGCCGGCATCCGCTCCCGCGTGCGGCGGTAGACGATGACCGACTCCTCGGCGCCGAGGCGCTTCGCGGTGCGCGCGACGTCGAACGCCGTGTTGCCTCCGCCGTAGACCACGACACGCCGGCCGAGCAGGGGCTTCTCGCCCCCCTCCATGCTGCGCAGCACGGAGATCGCGTCGAGCATCCTGGCCG
>JAOUGR010000175.1 GCA_029857655.1 Gammaproteobacteria bacterium
ATTGAGCCGGTGCAGCAGGTCCTCGCGGAACAGTCCCTTGCGTACCCGCGTGTCGAGATCCTGGTGCGTGGCGGCGATCACCCGCACGTCAACGCGGATCGGCACGCTGCCGCCGACCCGGTAGAACTCGCTTTCGGCGAGCACGCGCAGCAGCCGTGTCTGCAGTGCCGTGGACATGTCGCCGATCTCGTCGAGGAACAGCGTGCCGCCGTCGGCCTGCTCGAAGCGGCCGCGCCGCTGCGCATCCGCGCCCGTGAATGAGCCCTTCTCGTGCCCGAATAATTCCGACTCCAGCAACTCGGAGGCGATTGCAGAGGTGTTGAGTGGAATGAATGGTCCCGCGGCGCGCGGACTATGTTGATGCAGTGCGCGCGCGACCAGTTCCTTGCCGGTGCCGGACTCGCCGGTGACCAGGACTGACAGGCTCGAGCGCGACAGCCGGCCGATGGCGCGGAACACGTCCTGCATTGCCGGCGCATGACCGAGGATGCCCGGGATCGCGGCGGGCGAAGTTTCCCGTTGGCCGGTGCCGCCCTGTGATGCCGCACGGCGCACCAGCGCCACGGCTTCGTCGATATCGAAGGGCTTGGGCAGGTACTCGAAGGCGCCGCCCTGATACGCCGCGACCGCGCTGTCGAGATCCGAGTGTGCCGTCATTACGATGACCGGAAGGCCGGGGTGATCGCGCCGCACACGCTCCAGCAGCCTGAGTCCGCCGGTGCCCGGCATCCGTATGTCCGTGATCAGGACATCCGGCACACCCTGCGTAAGTGCGGCCAGCGCGCCGTCCGCCTGCTCGAAGGAGCGCGGCAGCAGGCCGCCCTGGCGCAGTGCGCGCTCGAGGACCCAGCGGATCGACGCATCGTCGTCCACCAGCCAGACATCAAGCGGCTTGTTCATGATTCCCCTCCATCGGCAGCAGCAGCGAAAACACGGTGCGCCCCGGGCGGCTGTCGAATTCGATGATTCCGCCGTGGCGGGTCGCAATGTCCTGCGCGACCGCGAGGCCAAGGCCCGTGCCTTCCGGACGCGCCGTCACCAGCGGATAGAAAATCGTCTCGCCGAGTTCCGCCGGCACGCCCGGCCCGTTGTCCTCGAATTGCAGTGATGCAACGATGCGATGCCTTTCGGCACCGATCGTTGCGTGCGTCAGCGCCCGGCTGCGCATGGTCAGTTCGCCGCGCTCGCCCAGGGCCTGCACCGCGTTGCGCGCCAGGTTCAGCATGGCCTGCACCATGAGATCGCGATCGAGCACAAGCAATGGCAGGCTCGGATCGTAGTCTCGTTCGATCGCGACTCCAGCCGGCGCTTCGGCGCGCGCCAGTCTGTAAACGTGATCGATGAGCTCGTGGACATTGACCGGCTCGCGCCGCATCGGCCGCGCGGGACCCAGCAGGCCATCGACGAGCGCACACAGGCGGTCGGCCTCGCCGATGATCACGCGCGTGTATTCCTTCAGTTCCTCGTTCGGCAGTTCGCGCTCCAGCAGTTGCGCCGCGCCGCGCAGCCCGCCGAGCGGGTTCTTGATCTCGTGGGCGAGTTGTCGCGCCATGACGCGGCTGCCGCCCTGCTGTGCGAGGAGCGCCGTGTCCCGCGTGATGCGGCCCGGCTGCGTCGTATCAGATATCTCGACCAGCACGGAGTCTGGCCCCGTGCCCAGCGGCGTTAACGTGATGTCCACCTGGTAATGCGCATCGCCCCTCGCGGCCGGCACGAGCTCGAAGCCGCGCATCGCGAGCGGCTCGCCGCTTGCGCGGCTGCGCGAAATCAGCGAATCGAATTGCGCTCCGTCCGTGAGCATGGATGCGAGCGGCCGCCCGCGGGCTGCCGCCGGCCCGGTCGCGAGCAGATTACCCGCCGCGGCGTTGAGCCAGCTGATGCGGCCCGCGCCATCGACGACGATGACGGCAGTTGCCATCGCGTCAAGCACCGTGTCGGCATCGAAATCGCCCGCCTCGCCTCGGGGTTCACGCGCCATGGCGTGAACCGGAAAGCGGCGTGCGGACGCCTGCGTGGATCAGGTTGCGGGTTTCGGGACCGGTTTCGGCGGCCTGGGTGCCTGCGGACTTTGCGGGCTGTTGATCGAGGGCATGCGCACGTGGAACGAAATCTGCGGGCTCGACAGGATGGGCGCGCCATTCTGGTTGAGTACCGCTGCGCGCAGGAAATGCATGCCGCGCTCGAGATTCGGGAGTTGCACGGGGCCGCCGTTCTCGGACGCCACCCGGTTGCCATCCACGTAGAACACCAGCGTATGGTCGGATTCCAGCGTGCCGCCAAGCTCGGCCGCGGCGGTGATGGTCGCGTCCGCACCGAAAAACACCTCGTCCGGCGTCGGTTGCGTGATGGTCAGCGAGTCGTAACGCGGCGAAGCCGGCGGCTGGCTGGAGGTGGAGGTGTCCCCAAGATCCGGCGGTGTCGATTCGTAGGCGTTGTAATTCGCAATCTCCACCCGCTCGGCGCTGGGCGCGCCGGGCTTGTCTGCGTAATGGACGACACCTTCCTTGTCCACCCACCGGTAGATCTCCTGGGGCTCGGCCGCCAGGGACAACAACATTCCAGCGAGAATCAGGGCTATGCGCATATGCACAGCATAGCCCGTACTCCGCCGGACTGCTAAAACCGGAACGGCATTTTGTGAACGACGTCCCTGCTGCCGCGACCCCTTCGCTCAGAGGCTGTAATACATGTCGAATTCGACCGGATGCGTCGACATCCGGAACCGGGTGACTTCCGCCTGCTTGAGCCCGATATATGCGTCGATCAGATCGTCTGAAAACACGCCGCCCCGCTTCAGGAACTCGCGGTCGCTGTCGAGATGGCTGAGTGCCATGTCCAGGGAATGGCAAACTTCCGGGATGTTCTTTGCCTCCTCGCGCGGCAGGTCGTAGAGGTCCTTGTCTGAAGGCTCGCCCGGGTGGATCTTGTTCTGGATGCCGTCGAGCCCCGCCATCAGCATCGACGCGAATGCGAAATACGGATTCGCGGTCGAGTCCGGGAAACGCACCTCGATGCGGCGGCCCTTTGGATTCGAAACCCAGGGGATGCGGATCGACGCCGACCGGTTGCGCGCCGAATAGGCGAGCATGACCGGCGCCTCGAAACCCGGCACCAGGCGCTTGTAGCTGTTGGTGCCAGGATTCGTGAATGCATTGATCGCGCGCGCATGCTTGATGATGCCGCCGATGTAGTAGAGCGCGATGTCGGACAGGCCCGCATAGCCGTCGCCTGCAAACAGCGCCTTGCCGCCCTTCTGCAGCGACTGGTGCACGTGCATGCCGCTGCCGTTGTCGCCCACCAGCGGCTTGGGCATGAAGGTCAGCGTCTTGCCGTGGCCGTGCGCCACATTCCACAGCGCGTATTTCAGCAACTGCACCTCGTCGCCCTTTTTCATCAGCGTGTTGGCGGAAACATTGATCTCGCCCTGGCCGCCGGTGCCCACTTCGTGGTGATGCACTTCGACTTTGAGCCCCAGCTCCTCGCAGGCCTGGCACATCGCGGTGCGCAGGTCCTGGAAGCGATCCACCGGCGGCACCGGGAAGTAACCGCCCTTGATGCTGGGGCGGTGGCCAAGATTGGCGCCGTCATGGCTCGCGCCGGAATTCCACGCCCCCTGCACCGAATCGATGTGATAGCTGCAACCATTGATTTCGTTGGTCCAGCGCGCACTGTCGAAGATGAAGAATTCGTTCTCGGGCCCGAATAGCGCGGTATCGGCGATGCCGGTGGACTTGAGATAGGCCTCCGCGCGGCGCGCGAGTGAGCGCGGGTCGCGTGTATAGCCCTGCATCGTCATCGGCTCGACGACGTCGCAGCGCAGCAGCAGCGTGATTTCTTCGAAGAACGGATCGATCATGGCGGTCGATGGATCCGGCATCAGGATCATGTCGGACTCGTTGATGCCCTTCCAACCGGAGATCGACGAGCCGTCGAACATCTTGCCGTCGACGAAGAAATCCTCGTCGACCAGGCGCGTCGGGATGGTGATGTGCTGTTCCTTGCCGCGCGTGTCCGTGAAGCGCAGGTCGCAGTAGCTGGCTTCTTTTTCCTTGATCAGTTTTATGACGTCGGCGGGGGCCATGATCTTCTCCGAAATTCTTGCGGCGGTTGCTCGCGATCCCTTTCAAGGTGCAAATCCCATGCCAGTGAGTAATTTGCCAACAACTGATTAATTATCAAACACTTATAATATCCATCAAATATGACAAAAGCCCGTTCTGCACGAAAACAGTGCGCTAAGCCGCAGGGTAGCACCAATCTTGTGCAACCAGAAATCTGCCCGCCATCGGCGCGCCATCGCCACAATCGCCGGCCGATGCGCCTCAATAAATTCATCAGCGAGAGCGGCGCCTGTTCGCGGCGCGAGGCCGATGCCTGGATCACCGCGGGCCGGGTCACCGTCAACGGAAAGTCGGCGGTACTCGGCACGCAGGTGGCGGAAGACGATGTCGTGCTGGTGGACGGCAAGCCGCTTTCCGCTGACCGCAAAGCTGTCTACATCGCCCTCAACAAGCCGCGCGGCATCACCTGCACGACCGAACTCGATGTGGCCGGCAACATCGTGGATTTGATCGGCCACCGCGAGCGGATCTTTCCGATCGGCCGGCTCGACAAGGATTCCGAGGGACTGATCCTGCTGACGAACAATGGCGATATCGTCAACGAGATCCTGCGCGTCGAGCACGGTCACGAGAAAGAATACCTGGTGACCGTCGAACGCCCGGTCAC
>JAOUGR010000176.1 GCA_029857655.1 Gammaproteobacteria bacterium
CCGGGCGCGCTGGTGCTGGAGTTCGTCGCGGGACACACATTTTCGCCGACCGACGTGCGCGACCCGCGCAATCTCGATCGCATCCTGGATGTACTGAAGCGCTGTCACCGGGGAATTCCCGAATACCTGCGCGGGCCCGCGGCAGCGTTCTGGGTGTTTCATGTCGTTCGCGACTATGCCCACACGCTGCGTATGGCAGACAGCCGCCACGCGGCTCTGCTTCCGGGCCTGCTGACAACAGCCGCGCGGCTGGAGAAGGCGCTGGGCCCGGTCGATATCGTCTTTGGCCACAACGATTTGCTGGCGACCAACTTCATCGACGACGGCAAGCGCTTATGGCTTGTCGACTGGGAGTACGCGGGCTTCAACTCGCCACTGTTCGATCTGGCAGGCCTTTCCTCGAACAATGAGTTTCCAGAGGACCTGCGGGCGTGGCTTATCGAGATGTATTTCGGGTTGCCGCTCGACGATGGGCTGCGCCTGCGCTTTACTGCGATGACCGCTGCTTCGCTGCTGCGTGAGACGATGTGGAGCATGGTGTCCGAGATCCATTCGAGGATTGATTTCGACTACGCCGCCTACACCGCCGAGAATCTGGCGAGATTCGGGGCGGCGCTCGCTGTGTTCGACGAAATGGACAAGGCATGAGTACGCTTCCCCGGTCGGCCCGGATCATCATCGTCGGCGGCGGCATTGTCGGCTGCTCGGTTGCCTATCACCTCGGCAGGATGGGCATCACCGACTGCATCCTGATAGAGCAGGGAAAGCTGTCGTCGGGCTCCAGCTGGCACGCGGCGGGACTCGTCGGGCAGTTGCGCAGCAATGCGAACGTGACGCAGCTCCTTGGCTACTCGGTGGCGCTCTACGACAAGCTCGAGGCAGAGACCGGGCTCGCGACGGGCTGGAAGATGAATGGCGGGCTGCGATTGGCCTGCAATGCGGAGCGCTGGATCGAAGTGAAGCGGCAGGCCACCACTGCGCGCAGTTTCGGCCTTGAAATGCACCTGTTGTCGCCAGCGGAAGCGCGCGATCTCTGGCCGCCGATGACCGTTGATGACGTCGTCGGCGCCGCGTTCCTGCCCACGGACGGTCAGGCAAACCCCGCGGATATCGTGCAGGCGCTTGCCCGCGGCGCTCGGACAGGCGGTGTTGCGATCCACGAAGACGTCAAGGTCATCAGCGTCCGCGTCGAGAATGGCGTCGTGCGCGCAATCGAAACGGATCGTGGCATCGTCTCCTGCGAGAAGCTCGTGCTGTGTGCCGGTCAATGGACGCGCGACCTCGGCCGCCTCGCGGGCGTCAACGTGCCGCTGGTCTCGGTGCAACATCAATATCTGGTCACGACCCCGATCGACGGCGTGACACGCGGGCTGCCCACGCTGCGCGATCCGGACCGGCTCACGTATTACAAGGAAGAAGTCGGCGGCCTCGTCATGGGCGGCTACGAGCCGAATCCGATTCCCTGGGCGACCGGTGGCCTGCCGTCCGATTTCCAGTTCACGCTCCTCGACTCCAACTGGGACCATTTCACGCCGATCATGCAGCAGGCCCTCGAGCGCGTGCCCGCGCTCGCGACGGCAGGCGTCAAGCAACTCGTGAACGGTCCCGAGAGCTTCACGCCCGATGGCAACTTCATCCTCGGGCAGGCGCCGGAGGTGCAGAACATCTTCGTCGGCGCGGGCTTTAATGCGTTCGGCATCGCGGCCAGCGGTGGCGCCGGCATGGCGCTCGCCGAATGGGTGGTGCACGGGGAGCCGCCAAGTGACCTGTGGCCCGTCGACATCCGTCGCTTCGGCCGCCATCACCAGGACATCGACTGGGTGCGGACCCGCACGCTGGAGGCGTACGGCAAGCATTACACGATGGCATGGCCAGCCGAAGAGTACGACTCGGGCCGCCCATTCCGGAAGTCGCCGCTCTATGAGCGCCTTAAATCCCAGGGTGCGGTTTTCGGGGAGAAATTGGGCTGGGAACGGCCGAACTGGTTCGCGGACCCCGCTGCGGGAGAAAAGCCGGAAGACATCTACACATTTGGACGGCCGAACTGGTTCGATGCGGTCGGACGCGAGCATCGCGCGACGCGCGAACGCGTGGCGCTCTTCGACCAGACGTCATTTGCAAAATTCATGTTGGTCGGCCGCGACGCCGAGGCCGCGCTGTCCTGGATCGCGGCCAATGACGTGACGAAGGCGCCGGGCGCACTGACCTACACGCAGATGCTCAACGCACACGGCGGCATCGAATGCGACCTGACCGTCGCGCGCCTGGCCGACGACACTTTCTATATTGTTACGGGTACTGGGTTTGGCACCCATGACTTCGACTGGATCCGCCGCAACATCTCCGCCGGACTCGATGCCCGGCTCATCGATGTCGGCGACAGGTACTCGGTGCTGGCATTGATGGGCCCTCGCGCCCGCGATACTTTGTCTGCCGTAACGCAGGACGATGTGTCGAATGGAGCATTTCCTTTTGCGCAATGCCGGCGAATTTCCGTTGCCGGCATCGAGGTAATTGCGCTCCGGGTCACCTATGTAGGCGAGTTGGGCTGGGAACTGCACATTCCGATCGATGGCGCTGCAAGTGTTTACGATTGCGTCATGGGGGAGGGCCGGAGGCACGGGATAGCCAATGCGGGCTACCGCGCGATCGAAACGCTGCGTCTCGAGAAGGGCTATCGGGCCTGGGGCGCCGACATCGGCCCCGATCATTCGCCGCTGATGGCCGGGCTCGGCTGGGCGGTCAAGCTGAAGCGCAACATGCCGTTTCTTGGCCGCGAAGCGCTCGAGAAGCAGAAGAAAAACCGGTTGCCGCGGCTGTTTGCCGGCTTCACGGTCGATGATCCGGCCGCCGTATTGCTGGGGCGCGAAACGATCTTTCGAGACGGCCGGCGAGTGGGGTGGCTCACAAGCGCCGGCTACGGTCACACGGTGCAGAAGTACATCGGCTACGGCTATGTGCGGGACCCGGAAAATGGCGTCGATGCCGATCAGGTATTGTCAGGCGTCTACGAACTGGAGGTCGCGACAGAGCGGGTTCCGGCTTCGGTGACGCTCACGCCTCTCTATGACCCCGGCATGACCCGCATCAGGGCCTGATCGGGGGCGATCCCGCTCTGGGTATCGGTGCCAGGTAACCGGTTACCAGCGCTGTCCCGAGCAGAATCACTGCCATCCCGGCGATCTGCATCCAGGAGAGCGTTTCGTCGAGCACGAGCCAGCCGAGCAGCGCCGCCACCGCAGGATTCACAAAGCCGTAGGATCCGACCACCACCGGCGTCGCGTGGACGGCGAGCCAGGCGTACGCGGAATAAGCCACGCAGGAACCCATCACGGTCAGCCACGCAAAGGCCAGGAGCCCACGCGGCGTCCAGTGAATGGCGAACGATTCACCCATTGCCAGGGCGACCGCGAGCAAACCTATTCCGCCAGCCAGCATGTGCAGCGCGGCAAACATCAGTGGCGTGTTGGCGGCGCCCGCATTGCGGTAGTAAACGGTGCCGAGTGACCAACTCAGGCAACCGAGCAGGATCAGCAATTGCCAGCCGAGCCCCGCGATGTGGAATCCTCCTTTTGGCGCGAGCACGAGCAGGACACCCAAAAGCCCAACGAGAAGGCCGAGGCGCGCGGCACCGGAGAGTTGACTCCGGCGTTGCCCGAAGGTGCCGAACCATGCGATCCACAAGGCCGGGGTCGCATTCAACAGTGCGGCCGTATTGGACTGCACGAACTGCATCGCGATCACGTGGCAGGCGTTGCTGAACAGCACCGCCAGGAATCCCATCGCGAATACATGCCGCAACTCGATGCGCGTGAGCAGCGGCGGTCCGCTGCGCCACCAGGCAAAGGCCATCAGCAGCATTCCCGCGGCGGAGAATCGCAGGCCCGCCGCGACCAGCGGCGGCTCGTCGGTGACCATCACCTTGGTTGCGAGGTAGCTCGATCCCCAGACGAGGTAGATGATCGCCAATGCGATCGTGAGCCTGGTGCGCGGTGCCTGAGAGTCGCTCATGCACCGCCACGAGGGCGGATCAGGTGCGCGCCCCGCGCGTCGCCGCCCGGTACATCCACCAACCGAACGCGGCAAGTGCCGCGATGCCGGCCCACTGCCCAGGCCGCATCGATTCCACGACCGCCAGCACGTCGGCATCGCCGCTCACGACGATCGGGATGGCGATCAGCACGCCGACGATCGCCTCTCCCGCGATCAGGCCGGCGGAGAACAGCAAGCCGTTCTGCCTCAGCAATTCCGGATCGCCCTTCGGATTGCGGCGCTTGTGCCAGCGTGTGACGAGCTCCGCGATCAGGCCGCCCACGAAGATCGGCGTCGAGAGCTCGAGCGGCAGGTAGATGCCGACGGCGACCGCGAGCACGGGCGAGCGCCAGCTCGAGCCCTTGCGGCGCAGGTATTCATCCAGCGTGATCGTGATGGCGCCGACCACGGCGCCGGTTGCGACCATGTTCCAGGGAAGCCCATTGCCGAAAATGCCGCTCGCGACGGACGCCATCAACATCGCCTGCGGCGCGGCGAGCGCGTTGACGCCTTCGCGCGCCGGCGTGCCGATGCCATAAGCCTCGAGCAGGAGATTCAGCACCGGCGCCATGACGGCCGCACTCGCCACCGCGCCGATGCCGAGCATCACCTGCTGGCGCCACGGCGTGGCGCCAATCAGCTGGCCGGCCTTGAGGTCCTGCAGGTTGTCACCGGCGATCGCGGCGGCGTTG
>JAOUGR010000004.1 GCA_029857655.1 Gammaproteobacteria bacterium
GGAGGCGTTGTAGGCGCTCGTCTGGCTGCCGGAAGCGAAGCTGGCGGCACTCGCGATATTGATGATGATGCCGCCGCCCGATGCGACTAGCTGCGGCAACTCCGCGCGGCAGGAATTCGCGACCCCCAGCACGTTGATGTTCATGATCCAGTCCCAGTCCGCCGCAGGCGTCTCGATCATGCCGCCGGCGACAGCGACGCCCGCCGAGTTCATCGCGAAATCGAGCCCACCGCAACGCGCCGCGAAATCGTCGACCGCGGACTTCACGGCCGCTTCATCCGTCGTGTCCAGCGGATAGGATTTACATATCGGGCTGCCTTTGCTGCGCAGATCCGTGGCGGCAGCCGCGAGACGCACCGCGTCGCGATCGAGCAAGGCAAGACGCCAGCCGCGCGCGGCGAGCAACTCGGCGGTCGCAAGACCCAATCCACTTGCGCCGCCGGTGATCAGCGCGCGTTTCGATGGGTAACTGGCGTCGAGGCGATCCAGGTTCATGTTCAATTATTCATGCAGGCAAAAGAAGAGGCCCCGGTCCTTTCCGGACCAGGGCCGTTTCTCATTATCGATCCCTAGCTCTTGGCAGGAGAAAGCTTTTGCGCTACCCAACCGAGCGCAACGCCACCGATCAGCAGGTAGGCGGCCGCTTCGATGCTCCACCACATCCAGATCTTGAGGGGCAGGTTGAATACGCCCTGAAAGCCCAATATCGCGACCACGGTGAATATGAAGGCAATGACGCCGAACTTCAGCCCGCGCTGCCAGCCGGCGCCCGCGAGTGCGGGCCGTATCCAGTCATAGATCGCCGCGGAGAGGAACGCGCCGATCAATCCCGTCGTGATCCACATCGGCAACAGTGCCGCCATATCGGGCGGCTTCTTCATCAGTTCCGGCCGCCAGAAATTTGCGGTTGCCTGGTAGGCCTCGACCAGGACGCCGTTATGGATCAGCGGTCCCGTGACCATCCCGACGAGCCATTGCGCGGCGTAATAGACCACGCCACCGATTAAGACGATCTTCCAGTTCATGTTGCTCCCCCGCGATCCTGCTGCAGGGGCGCATCGTGCACCGGTACCGGCACCGGTGCAACTTTGCGGCAGCAACCTCCCGCTTCGGCAGCCGCGAGGGTCCGAAGATCAGCGGAGGTCGAAACGGTCCAGGTTCATCACCTTGTTCCACGCCGCCACGAAGTCCTTCACGAACTTCTCCTGCGAGTCCGTGCAAGCATAAACTTCTGCGAGGGCGCGCAGCTGGGACTGCGAGCCGAAGATCAAATCGACACGCGTGCCAGTCCACTTGACCTTGTTCGTCTTGCGGTCGCGCCCCTCGTACATGCCGTCGGTGCCGGCGGACGGTTGCCAATGCGTGTTCATGTCGAGCAGATTGACGAAAAAGTTGTTCGTCAGCGTCCCCGACCGCTTCGTGAAGACGCCGTGCTTGGACTGCCCGGCATTTGCGCCGAGGACTCGAAGGCCGCCGACCAGCACCGTCATTTCTGGAGCAGTCAGCGTCAGTAATTGCGCCCGATTTACCAGCAGCTGCTCCGCAGACAAGCGCTGCTTGCCGCGGAGATAATTGCGGAAACCGTCAGCGATCGGTTCGAGCGGCGCGAATGAGTCGGCATCGGTCTGCTGCTGCGACGCGTCCATGCGCCCTGGCGTGAAGGGGACCTTCACATCGTGCCCAGCGGCCTTCGCGACCTTCTCGATGGCGGCGCAACCGCCGAGGACGATCAGGTCGGCGAGCGAGACCTTCTTGCGACGGGACTGCACGGCGTTGAATTTCTTCTGGATCCCTTCGAGCGTACGCAGCACCTTCGCCAGCCGGGCCGGCTGGTTGACGTCCCAGTCCTTTTGCGGCGCGAGGCGGATGCGCGCGCCATTCGCTCCACCGCGCTTGTCGGAGCCGCGGAAAGTCGCTGCCGACGCCCACGCGGTCGAGACCAGCTGGGACACGGACAGGCCAGACGCGAGGATGTTCGCCTTCAGGGCGGCGATATCCTGCTTGCCGATCAGCGGATGATCGACGGCGGGAATCGGATCCTGCCACGGCAGTTGCTCCTTCGGAACGAGCGGGCCGAGATAGCGCGCGACCGGGCCCATGTCGCGATGCGTCAGCTTGAACCACGCTCGCGCGAAGGCGTCCGCGAACTGGTCCGGGTTCTCGTAGAAGCGCCGCGAGATCTTCTCGTAGGCGGGGTCGACTCGCAGCGAGAGATCCGTGGTCAGCATGGTCGGCACGTGCCGCTTCGACGGATCGTGGGCGTCCGGAATCGTGGCAGCGCCACCTTTCGCCTTCCACTGACAGGCGCCGGCCGGGCTCCTGGTCAGCTCCCATTCATGGTCGAACAGGTTCTTGAAGAACAGGTTGCTCCATTTCGTCGGCGTCTGCGTCCAGGTGACCTCCGGGCCGCCGGTGATCGTGTCGCCCGCCTTGCCGGAGCCGTGGCCGCTGATCCAGCCCAGCCCCTGCGCTTCGATGGGCGCCGCTTCGGGCTCCGGACCCACCAGTGACGCATCGCCAGCGCCGTGGGCCTTGCCAAAGCTATGGCCACCGGCAATCAGCGCGACCGTTTCTTCGTCGTTCATCGCCATACGCCCGAAGGTTTCGCGAATATCCCTGGCCGCTGCAAGGGGATCCGGCTTGCCATTCGGCCCTTCCGGATTCACGTAGATCAGCCCCATTTGTACGGCGGCGAGAGGATCCTGAAGATCACGCTCGCCGGTGTAGCGTTCATCCGCCAGCCACTTGCCTTCCGGGCCCCAGTAGATGTCCTCTTCGGGCTCCCAGACATCCTCGCGCCCGCCGCCAAAACCGAACGTCTTGAACCCCATCGACTCGAGGGCGACGTTGCCGGCGAGGATCATGAGGTCGGACCAGGAGATCTTACGGCCGTATTTCTGCTTGATCGGCCACAGCAGCCGGCGTGCCTTGTCGAGGTTCGCGTTGTCCGGCCAGCTGTTGAGCGGCGCGAAGCGCTGCTGGCCGCCTCCGGCGCCGCCGCGGCCGTCACCGATACGGTATGTGCCTGCGCTGTGCCACGCCATCCGGATGAACAGCGGCCCGTAGTGGCCATAGTCGGCCGGCCACCAGTCCTGAGAATCCTTCATCAGGCCACGAAGGTCCTTGACCACGGCCTTCAGGTCGAGGCTCTTGAATTCCCTGGCGTAGTCGAACGCTTCGCCCATCGGATTGGAAAGGGTGGAGTGCTGGTGAAGAGCCTGAAGGTTCAGCTGGTTCGGCCACCAGTCGCGATTCGACCTCGCTGCGGCAGCCGTGTGCATGACCGGGCACTTGCCCGCGCCCTTGGTATCAGTCTCTGTTGCCTGGCTCATCGGATTACCCCTTGCGAATTCATGCCGAGCGGACGGTATCTAGGATAGTGCAGGATGGCGCAAAGTTCGCTATTTGTATAATCGATTGATACCATGATTATCATAGTTATAGTCTATGGTTAATCCTTGAATCTCCGCGACCTGCAATACCTAGTTGCGCTGGCTGAAACCCGGCATTTCGGCCGCGCCGCGCGCCAATGCCATGTCAGCCAGCCGACGCTTTCCGCCCAGCTGAAGAAGCTGGAGGAATTCCTCGGCGTGGCGTTGATCGAGCGCCGGCCGCGGCGCACAGCGCTGACCGCAGCAGGCACGGCCGTGGTCGAGCGCGCGCGGCGCATGCTCCGTGAAGCCGAGGATATTCGCGCCCTCGCCCGCGCAAGCCAGGATCCGCTCGGCGGACAACTGAAAATCGGGCTGATTCCCACATTGGGCCCCTACCTGCTCCCGCGCATCGCGCCGCGCCTGCAGCGTGCGCTGCCGAAGCTGCAGCTGCTGCTCCATGAACACCAGACCGCGCCGCTTATTGCCCGTGTTGTGGAAGGCGAGCTCGACCTCGCACTGCTCGCGCTGCCGATGGATACACGCGGCCTCGAGACGCGCTCCTTGTTTGCGGAGGCCTTCGTTGTCGCAATGCCTGATCGCCACCGGCTCGCGGCGCGGCGCAGGCTCAGGACCGCCGATCTCGTCGGCGAAAAGCTCTTGCTGCTCGAGGACGGTCACTGCCTGCGGGACCAGGCACTCGACGTCTGCCGCAGGGCCGGCACGGAGGAACAGGATTTCGGCGCGACCAGCCTCGAGACGTTGAGGCAGATGGTTGCGGCCGGTCTCGGACTCACGCTGCTGCCGCGGCTCGCGGTCGAGGGCCCGTTCGGCGCTGCGCGCGGGCTTGCCATCAGGCCATTCGCGCCGCCATCGCCGTCGCGCCTGATCGGCGCGGCCTGGCGTCGCTCGACGACTCGGGGTGCCGCCATCGCGGCAGTCTGCGATATCGTCTCGCGCACGAATGCCTGATTGCACCATCGCGTTCCATGAATGATGCCGAACTGAAATCCTGGACCTGGGTTATGCCAGACGGACACTCCAGCAATGACTGGGGCCTCTACCGTCGTCGTCTTGAAGCGCTCGCCGAGCGCCGCGGCTGGGAGCTGGTCACGCTCGGAACGGTGGCCAGCGAGCCATTGCTGATGCTTCGCACCGGAGCCGGCAGCACCAACGTGCCGCACTTGCTGGTCGCGGGCGGTTTTCACGGTGAAGAACCGGCCGGCCCATGGGGTGTCCTCGAATACCTGGAACATGCGCCGCTGGAGCAGTTGTCGCGTGTGCAGCTGACAGTGCTGCCGCTGGTCAATGCGACAGGCTTTCGCGCGGGCACGCGCTTCAACGCCTTCGGTGAAAACCCGAACCGGGGATATCTGGGGCTGCCCGGCGAAAATCCTTCGCGGGAAGGCGTGGTCCTGCTCGCGCACGGCGACCCGTTGCTGGAAGCGGCCCGCGACGGCCTGCTGACCTGCCACGAGGACGTGCTGTTGTCACACGCCTATGTCTACAGCTGCGAACCGGCGGACGCGCCGGGTGCATTCAGCAAGTCGCTGCTCGCCGCCAACGCGGCGCACTTTCCATTGCACCCGGACGGGACGGTGGATGGTTGCAGGGTCACGGATGGCCTCGTGTTCAATCATTACGACGGCTCATTCGAGTCCTGGCTGATGAAGCTGGGTGTGGCGCGCGCGGCCTGCGTCGAAACGCCGGGCCAGCATCCCATCGCTCAACGTATCGCCGCCCAGCGCGCGATGATCGAGGTATTCACGGCTGGCGCATGAAGCGCCGGGGCCTAGACGGCGGCGGTTGCCTCGATTTCAACCTTTGCACGCGGTTCAAGGAGACCTGCCACCACCACGACCGACATCGCCGGAAAATGCCGGCCGATGACTTCGCGATAGGCGGCGCCGATGTCCTTGATCGAGGCGTAATACTCCTCGCGACTGGTGACATACCAGGTAAGGCGCACGAGATGCTCCGGCTTCGCATTGGCACAGGCGAGCACTTCGACGATGTTGGCCAGCGCCTGGCGTACCTGTACCGCCAGGTCATCGCTCGCGAACTGCCGTGCGGCGTTCCAGCCGATCTGCCCGGAGATGAAGACTTGCCGGCCCTCCGCCACCACTCCATTGGCGTAGCCGCTGGGTCGCGGCCAGCCGGACGGTTGCAGGACCTGGTGGCTCATTTCAGGAGCTCCCGGCCGATGATCAGCTTCTGCACTTCGCTCGCGCCCTCGTAGATCCGGAGCGCCCGGATCTCGCGGTACAGGCGCTCGATGATCTCGCCCTGTACGACGCCGCGGGCACCGAACATCTGCAGCGCGCGGTCGATGACCGCCTGCGCGGTCTCCGTTGCGGTCAGCTTCGCCATCGCAGCGGCAGCAGTGAAATGCTGGCCGCGATCGCGCAGCCAGGCCGCGCGATAGGTCAGCAGTTCCGCCGCATCCAGACCGGTCGCCATTTCGGCGAGTGCCGCTTGCGTGAGCTGGAACTCCGCCAGCGTGCGGCCGAACATCTCCCGTTCCAGCACATGTTTCAGTGCTTCGTCGAGTGCCCGGCGCGCGAAACCGCAGGCCGCAGCCGCGACCGACGTGCGGAAAATATCGAGCGTCCGCATCGCAATCCGGAATCCCTCTCCTTCCGCGCCGATCAGTCGCGCTGCCGGAATGCGGCAATCCTCGAATGCCAGGCGCGCGAGCGGATGCGGCGCCATCGTGTCAATGCGCTCGGCGATCGCAAAACCTGCGTCGCCCGGCTTCACGACGAAGGCACTGATCCCCTCCGCCGAGAGGCTGCCGTCCGCGCGGCGCACGCCCGGGGCCGTGCGCGCGAACACGCAGTAGAAGTCCGCGATGCCGCCGTTGGAGATCCAGGTCTTGGAGCCGTTCAGCGCGTAGTAGCTGCCCTCCCGGTGGGCGGTGCATCGGATTGCCGCGACATCCGAGCCCGCCTCCGGTTCCGACAGGGCGAATGCAGCAATTGCCGTTCCAGCGGCGACTCGAGGCAGCCACAGCGCACGCATCTGCTCGGAGCCTGCGAGCGACAGCGGGGCGCTGCCGAGGCCCTGCATCGCAAAGGCGAAATCCGCGAGGCCGCCGTGGTACGCGAGCGTACGCCGCAGTACGCAGATCGAGCGGGCATCGAAATCCGCAGCGACGCCGCCGTCCGCGGCGCGCAGGCAGTGCCGCAGCAGGCCCGCCTTGCCGAGTCCCGCGACCAGTGCCCGGCAGCGCGTGTCCACGGCCGCACGGTCCTGGGGATGCGCATCCGCAGAAAGATTCGTCGCGGCCCAGTCTTCTCCCTCCTGCGCGAGCTGCCGGTGCGACTCCTCGAAAAAGGGCCATTTCAGGCTGTCATTTGTGCTCGTCATCAGTTGCCCTCGAATACCGGTTTGCGTTTTTCCGCGAATGCCTCGTAGGCGCGCTTGAAATCCGCTGTCTGCATGCAGACAGCCTGCGCTTTGGATTCTGCGTCGAGCGCCTCGTCAATGCCCATGTTCCATTCGCGATGCAGCATCTTCTTGGTCATGGCGTGCGCAAAACTGGGCCCGGCGGCGATTTCGCCCGCCAGGCGCATCGCCTCGGGCAGCAGTGCATCCGCCTGCACGATGGAATTGTAGAAGCCCCAGCGCTCGCCCTCGCCCGCGCTGAATGAGCGCCCGGTATAGAGGAGCTCCGCCGCGCGACCCTGGCCGATCAGCCGCGGCAACAGCGCGCAGGCACCCATGTCGCAGCCGGCAAGACCGACGCGCACGAACAGGAATGCGGTGCGCGCGGCGGGTGTTGCGAGGCGGAAATCGGAAGCGAGCGCGAGGATGGCGCCGGCGCCTGCGCAGATGCCGTCGACCGCCGCGACGATCGGCTGCGGACAGGCGCGCATCGCACGCACGAGGTCGCCGGTCATGCGCGTGAAGTTGAGGAGTCCGGGCTTGGCCATCTTCGTCAGCGGCCCGATGATCTCGTGCACGTCGCCGCCCGAACAGAAATTGCCGCCCGCGCCGTCGATCACGACCGCGCGCACCTTGCTGTCCGTCGTCAGCGCCCGGAACAAGTCGCGAAGCTCGGCGTAGGACTCGAATGTCAGCGGATTCTTGCGTTCGGGTCGATTCAGCGTCACGTGGCCGACCCGACCCTCGACATTCCACAGGAAATGCTTTGCCGATCTGATGCTCATGAGTCTCGCCCCTCCAGTGAACGGACATGCGTCTTCAGGCGCGCCAGGCAACCCGCCATCATCGACATTTCGCGCATACCCAGCGCGTCGAATGCCTCGACAACCCAGCGTTCATGCTCACGCGCCATCCGCGCGAAGGCCCGTCGCCCAGCCGGTGTCAGCCGCACGAGCCAGGCACGCCGGTCGTCCGGGTCGTCCACGCGCTCGACCAGGCCTTCCAGCGCAAGCCCGTCGGTAATGCCGGTGACGTTGCCGCCGGTCACCATCATGCGCTTCGACAGCTCGTTCATCTTGAGTCCGGCCGGCACGCGCTCGAGCTGGGCCATCAGGTCAAAGCGCGGCAGCGTGGTTCCATAGCGTTCCTGCAGCAGCCGGCGCGTGCGCGTTTCGATCAGGCGGCTGGTGGCCAACATCCTGAGCCAGAGCCGGATGGCGGCGTGATCGTCGCCCGCGGCGCGCGTTTCAGCATCGGTCGACGTGCGCCCCATCAGACCGGTCCCGCCATCTGCGCGGCGCGCTCCAGATTGCGTTCGAGCTGGCGCTTTGCCGTATCGTAGGGTCTTGGCCACCATTGCTCGTGATAGCCTTGGGCGGCCGCGGCATGCAGCGTCCATGCCGCATCGGCCAGGTGCGGGCGCGCGAGCGCGCAGAGATCGGCGCGGCCCGAGGCGATGATCGAGTTCACATGGTCCGCCTCGAAGATGTTGCCGACCGCGATGGTCGGAATACCGGTGAGATTGCGGACCTGGTCCGAGAATGGCGTCTGCCACATGCGCCCGTATACGGGCTTCTGCCAGGGCACGGTCTGCCCGCTCGACAGGTCGAGGATGTCGGCACCGGCCGTCTTCATGGCACGCGCAATGTCGAGCAGCTCGTCTTCGCCCAGGCCGCCCTCGGCCCAGTCGCTGGCGGATAGCCGCACCGAGAGCGGCTTGTCCGCCGGCCAGGCCTTGCGCACGGCCGCCAGCAATTCGAGCGGGAAACGCAGGCGATTGGCGAGTGGCCCGCCGTACTCGTCCACGCGCCGGTTGGTTAGCGGCGAGAGGAAACTGGCGAGCAGGTAGCCATGCGCCATGTGCAGTTCCAGCATGTCGAATCCCGCTTCCGCACCGAGCTGCGTTGCACGCAGGAAGTCGACGAGCACGGTATCCATGTCGGCGCGCGTCATCGCGCGTGGCGCTGTGCTGATGCCCTCGTAATAAGGTATCGCCGAAGGCGCGATCGTCTCCCAGTTGCCTGTCGGCAGCGGGTGATCCGATTGATCCCAGCCGAGCTGGGTCGAGCCCTTGCGGCCCGAATGACCGAGTTGCAGGCAGATCTTCGCCGGGCTCGCCCCGTGCACGAAATCCACGATGCGCCTCCAGGCGGCTCCCTGCGCTGCGTTCCACAGCCCCGTGCAACCGGGCGAGATGCGCCCCTCCGGCGAGACGCAGGTCATCTCCGTGAACACGAGGCCCGCGCCACCGGTCGCCCGCGCGCCGAGATGCACCAGGTGCCAGTCTCCGGGCATGCCGTCCACGGCGAGGTATTGCGCCATCGGCGAGACGACGACGCGATTCTCGACTCTCATGCCGCGCAGCTGAAATGGCAGGAACATCGGCGGCCTTGCCGTCGGCGTACCCGCGGACGCGGCGAGTTTCATCTCGACACCGCGGACAAAGACCGGATCGCGCAACCGCAGGTTTTCGTGGCCGATGCGCTGGCTGCCGGTCAACAGGCTGTAGGTGAATTGCCAGGGCTCGAAGTTCACGTAGCGCACGACTTCCTCGAACCAGCGCATGCGGTTGCGCGCGGCGCTTTGCAGCTTCAGCGCTTCCAGCGAACGCTCCTCCTGGTAGAGCGCAAGGCCGGCCGGAATGTCGGTGGCGTGCGCGACACGCGTGGTCAGCCCGATCGCATCTTCCATCGCGAGCTTGGTGCCCGAGCCGATCGAGAAATGCGCCGTGTGCGCGGCATCGCCAATCAGCACCAGGTTGCGGTGATGCCAGCGCCCGCACAGCACGCGGTTGAAATTGAGCCAGGCGGAGCCGCGCAGGTGCAGCGCATTGCTCATCAGCGAATGGCCGCCCAGGTACTTCCCGAACAGCCGCTCGCAGAACGCGATTGACTGCTTGTGATCGAACTTGTCGAGCCCATGCGCACGCCAGGTCTCCTCGCGGGTCTCGACGATCACCGTCGAGAGGTCGCTGCTGAACTGGTAGGCGTGGATCTGGAACCAGCCGTGCTCGGTCTGCTCGAAGGCAAAGGTGAATGCCGGAAAGCGCTGCGTCGTACCGAGCCAGATGAAGCGGCATTGGCGCACGTCGATATCGGGCTCGAAGACATCCGCGTGACGCGCACGAATCCTGCTGTTGACGCCATCCGCGGCGACGATGAGATCCGCGTCGGCATAGGGCGCGTCGTCGTCCACTTCGTGTTCAAAGGTCTGTTGCACGCCGAGTTCCGCGGCCCGCTGCTGCAGGATGTTCAGCAGGCGCTTGCGGCCGATGCCGCAGAATCCGTGACCGCCGGTCGTGGTCTTCGTGCCGCGGTAGTGCACGTCGATGTCGTCCCAATGATGGAAACCCGCGGTGATCGCCTCGTGCGTGGGCGCGTCTGCTTCCCGGAAGCCCGCCATCGTGCGGTCGGAGAACACGACGCCCCAGCCGAAGGTGTCGTCCGGGCGATTTCGTTCATGGACCTCGACCCGTGCGCGCGGCAGCGCCTTCCTGAACAGGATCGCGGAATAAAGTCCCGCCGGTCCGCCGCCAAGGCAAACGACCCTCTTCAACCGGAACTCCCCTAACCCGGATAAATTACAAGCCTATATCATTGACATGTCAAGTAATTGCACGAGAACCGTGAATTGGCGCCCGGTTGCGGGTTGCCGCTTCAACCGTCCTGGCGCAGTGCCTTGCGCTGCAGCTTGCCGGTCGCCGTCTTCGGGAGCGCCTCGAGGAATTCGATCTGGCGCGGGTACTTGTATGGCGCGATGCGCTGCTTGACGAAGTCCTGCAGTTCGCGGGCCAGTGCCGCGTCCGCCGCATGCCCCGGCTGCGGCACGACATAGGCCTTGACGACCATGCCGCGCTCCGCGTCCGGCGCGCCGACGACCGCGCACTCGCCCACTGCCGGGTGCGCGAGCAGCGCCCATTCGACCTCGAGCCCCGCGATGTTGTAACCGGCCGAGACGATCATGTCGTCGGCGCGCGAGACGAACCAGAAGTAGCCGTCCTCGTCCATGCGATAGAGATCACCTGTCACATTCCAGCCCGACTGCACATAGTCGCGCTGGCGCCCGTCTTCGAGGTAACGGCAGCCGGTCGGCCCGGTGACAGCGAGACGCCCGACATGGCCCGCCGGCAACGGCTTGCCATCCTCATCCAGCACGCAGGCCTTGTAACCGGGCAAGGGCTTGCCGGTAGCACCCGGGCGAATCGCGGCGCCGGCCGCCGAGATGAAGATGTGGATCATCTCGGTCGCGCCGATGCCGTCGATGATGCGAATGCCCGTCCGCTCGTGCCATGCATCGGAGACGGCTTTCGGCAGGAACTCGCCGGCCGACACGCATCGCCGCAACGAGCCGATGTTCCGGCCCTCGAGCTCGGGCATCAGCGCCCGATAGGCGAATGGCGCAGTGAACAGGCAGGTCGCCTTGTGCCGCTCGATTGCAGCCAGGAGCGCCGCAGGCGCCGGTACTTCCACTGGCACCACCGCTCCGCGGAAACGAAATGGGAATACCAGGAGCGCCCCGAGGCCAAATGTAAATCCCAGTGGCGGGCTGCCGATGTAGATATCGTCCGGCCCTGTTTCCAGGAGGTGCCGTGCGACGACATCCGCCATCGCGAGCACGTCGCGGTGAAAATGAGCGCAGGCCTTGGGCCGGCCCGTCGTACCCGAGGTGAACGCCAGCAGGCACACGTCGTCGGAGGCCGTGTCCACATTGGTGAATCGGTCTGCGGTCGCGGCCATGCGGCCCTCGAGATCGCCATCACCCCACTTGATTATCTGGCCGAGTCCCGTCGCCTTTGCCGCCGTGGCCAGCTCGGCCACCAGCCGCTGGTCGGACAGCGCGACCACTGGCCTGCTCTTTTCCATGATCGCAGTCAGTTCGGGCGCCCTGAGCATCGGCATGGTGGTGACCGCGATCGCACCCGCCTTGATGACGGCCAGCCAGCAGGCGTACAACTCGGGGCCGTTGTACCCGCGCAGCAGCACCCGGTTGCCGGGATGGACGCCGGTGGCCTGCAGCACGTTTGCAATCCGGTTTGCGCGGGCCAGCAACTCCCGGTAGCTGATGTCGCCGGTCCCGGTCAGGATCGCCGGCCGTTCGCCATGGCCTTCCGCGACTGCATCGTCCAGCAACACGGTCGCGCAATTGAGGCGCTCGGGATAGCAGAGCTCCGGCAAGTCGAAATGCAGCCGGGGCCATTGGTCGGGCGGCGGCAGGCGGTCGCGCGCGAATGTATCGACGTGCGCGGTGCGTTGCGTCATGCGTTCCATCTTACATTCGCCTGTAGAATCGCCGGATGTCATCGTATCTGGAGACCGACCAGGAACTGTCGCGGCTCGCCCGGCGCGCGGCAGGCATGCGCGGCGGGCCACGCGTACTGATCCTGCCCGGCATCATGGGCTCGACCCTCGGTCGTCCGCGCAAGGGACTGCCCGACGACATCAAGTGGTTCGACCCGGCCGAAATCGCCCTCGGCGGACTGACCAAGCTCGCGCTGCCGCGCGGCCGCCGCTACGGGCCGTTGGGTGTCCTGCGTTTCGCCTATGAACGGCTGCGGCTGGTGCTCCGGATCGCCGGCTATGACGCGGTTTTCCATCCCTATGACTGGCGCCTCGATCTCGCGGCCAGCGGGCGCGCGCTGGCGGAACGCCTGGTCACCGAGCGCCGCCAGGACGTGGTGCTGGTCGGCCATAGCATGGGCGGGCTGGTTGCGCGCGCGGCACTTGCACAGCAGGGCGCTGAACGGATTGCGCGGGTGATCCAGCTCGGCACGCCCAATCGTGGCGCATTCGTTGCAGTCCAGGCGCTGCGCGGAACCTATCCGCTGATCCGGCGTCTCGCGATGCTGGACCTGTTGCACGACGCGGATGAGATTGCGCGCCGCGCACTGACGACATTCCCGGGACTCTGCCAGCTACTGCCTCCGACCACCGCCTGCAAGAACTTCGATCCGTTCGACGCGGAGCAATGGCCCAAGGGGCCGGTTCCGGCCGCGGGCCTGCTCGTGAACACGCGCCGTGCGCTCGAATCGTTGCCGCCTCCCGACGAACGCTTCCGGCTGATCGCCGGTTTTGGGCAGGATACGGTGCTCGGCCTCAAGCGGAGCTCGCAGCGCCTGGAGTTCGGCCGCGGCCCGGCGGGCGACGGCACCGTGCCGCTTACTCTGGCGCACTGGTCGGGGATGCCGACCTGGTATGTGGAAGAAAGCCATGGTGCGTTGCCCGGTAATGCGGATGTCGGCCGCGCCGTCATCGACCTCGCCAGGGGCGACACGACCGCGGCATTGCCGCATGTGCTGCCGCGCCGCCGCGGCGTGCAGATACTCTGGGAAACCGACACCCGTGCGCCGCCGTCCGTAAAGATCGCCTGGAGCGACCTGTCCGAGCGCCAGCAACGCGAATTCCTGCGCGAGTTCGTAGCCGTTGCCAACCCCGCTGCGAGCGCCGTGCCCACCGCGCGGCGCGGTGCCCAGGCACGCCCGGTCGAGCTCGCCTTTGTCAGGGGAAGCATCACGCAGAGCGACGCATCGGCGCTCGTGCTGGGTGCGTTTGCGAATGTCGAGCCGGCGGGCGCCGCTCTTGCCGTGGACATGATCCTGCATGGCGCGATCAGCGACCTGGCGCGCCGCCGCGCGATCGGCGCCGCCGCGGGCGAGGTATTTGTGCTTCCGGTCGGCCGGCGCGGGCTCGCGGCCAGGCTCGTGGTGCTCGCCGGTCTCGGCGACTTCGGGCGTTACGGGCCCGATGTACAGCGGCTTGCCGCCGCGAATGTCACGCGCACGCTCGCACTCGCGGGCGTCGGCGATTTCGCGATGGTCCTGTGGGGCACGGCCTCCGGTGCCGATCCTGCCGACGCTGCCAGAGCCCAGATAGAGGGCGTGCTGACGGCGCTTTCCGACCTTGCTCCGGTGCTGCGGCTGCGGCGCATCGTCATCCTGTCGCGAGACTCGCGCAGGCTTTCTGCGGCACGCCAGGTTGCGGAGGACCTGCTTCGCATGCATCCCGCGGGACCGCTGCTGCGCCTGCAGGCGGTGCGCAAGGCCGCGCGGAAACCGGGCCGTCCGGTCAAGCCGACTGCCACCCCGCTGGCCTGGCTTTTCGTGCAGGAATCGGTCGGGCAGATTCGCGCGGCGCTGCTTGGCACTACGCCAAAGGCGACCGCGCTTACGGCGACCAGGCGGCTCGACATGCGCGCGCTGGAGCGCGAGCACGCGCGCCTTGCGCCCGGCATGCCAATTGCGGAGCTCACTGATTTCGGCGAGCGGCTGGCGGAATTGCTGCTGCCGGAGGAAATCGTCGCGGCACTGCCCTCGGAAAAAGCGGCGCCTCTCGTCGTTGTGCACGACAGTGCGAGCGCACGCTGGCCATGGGAAGCGCTCAGCATCAAGGGCTGGGCACCTGCGGCCGGGGCCGGATTGAGCCGTCGTTATGCTGCCGAAGGCATGTCCGTCGCCAAGTGGCGCGAGCAGCGCCGCCGCGAACGCGGCCTCAACGTGCTGCTGGTCGTAAATCCGACCGGCGACCTGCCGGGCGCGGTCGTGGAAGGCGAACGGGTCGCCCAGATGCTGGCGCGACTCGATGGGACCGGCATCACGGCGATTCGCGGCGGCGAAGCGACGCGTGCGCGGCTGCTCGCCGAATTCCGCTCCGGCGACTACGACGCCATCCACTACGCCGGACACGCATTCTTCGACCCCGCCGCACCTGCTTCGAGCGGCATCCTGTGCGCAGGTGGTCGCGTGCTCTCCGGCGCCGATCTCGCCGCGATGGATTCGGTGCCGGCGCTCGTGTTCTTCAATGCCTGTGAATCCGGTCGCCTGCGAAGCGCGGTCAAGCCGCTCAGGCAGCTCGACCGCAGCGTCGGTTTCGCCGAGGCATTCCTGCGCGGTGGTGTCGCGAACTTCATCGGCACCTGGTGGCCGGTCTCCGACGCCGGCGCGACCGCCTTCGCGACGCCGCTTTATCGCGAGCTCGCGAAGGGGGCCTCCATCGGGACAGCGCTCAATGCAGCGCGCTCTGCAGTCCGTGATTTGCCGTCCGCCGACTGGGCCAATTATCTTCACTACGGAAGCTTCGACTTCTCGCTGAAGGCCAAACCCTGAAATGCCCCGGCTGCTCGTGTTCCAGCATGTCGCCGCCGAGACGGCCGGCACGCTCGACCCGTTCCTGCGCGGCGCGGGGTTCCGGCTTCGCTACGTCAATTTCGAGCGCACGCCCGACTCCGACCCGGATCCGCGCCGCTATGACGGCCTGGTGGTTCTCGGCGGTTCAATGAATGTTGACCAGACCGGCGAGTTCCCGCACCTGCTGACCGAAATCGAAGTCCTGAAGGAAGCACTGGTCCGCGAAATGCCGATCCTCGGCATCTGCCTGGGAGCGCAACTCCTGGCTGCGGCTCTCGGCGCACCGGTGCACCCCGCGCCGGTCAAGGAAATCGGCTGGTATCCATTGCAGTCTTCGCCGAACGCGGGTGACGACGCGCTGCTGCGCCATGTCACGCACGGGCAGCACGTGTTCCAGTGGCATTCCTACACCTTCGCCGTCCCGCCCGATGCCGTGCACCTGGCGAGCACCGCGACCTGCGCCAATCAGGCGTTCCGGTACGGCAGCAATGCCTACGGGCTGCAGTTTCACCCCGAAGTTGACCGCGAGATGATCGCGCGCTGGCTGTCGGAACCCTCCTGGCGCGAGGAACTCGAGACCCTGCAGGGCCCGGATCATGCACGCGAAGTGCACGCCGACACCCACAGCCACATTGGCCCCGCGACCGAGGCAGCGACGCGGGTATTCGGGGCGTTCGCGGGATTGTTCCGCCGCGATCCGCGTCATCGTGCGCTCGACTCGCGCTAGGCTTGGCCGATGGCAAGCATCGCGAGCCTGCACGTCTATCCGGTCAAGTCCTGTCGCGGCATCGATCTCGCCGAGGCGCGCCTGACGGCGGCCGGGCTCGAATGGGACCGGCGCTGGATGGTCGTGGACGGCAAGGACCGCTTCGTGACGCAGCGGGAAATTGCGCAGCTCACAAGCATCTCGACGGCGATCGCCAATGGCCGGCTCGAGCTTTCAGCAGCGGGTCATTCGACGCTCGTGATTGATGCGAACTCCGCCGGCGCCATGCGGCGCGTGAGGATCTGGAGAGACGATTGCGGCGGCATCGACGCGGGTGATGAAGCCGCCGCGTGGCTCGCAAGCGTACTCGGTGGCGCTTTCCGGCTCATGCGTATCGACGATCAGCTGCCGCGCCTTGCAAATCCAGAATACGCCGGGCCCAGGCCGCAGCCAGTCACGTTCACGGACGGTTACCCCGTGCTGCTCACTTCGCTCGAGTCGCTGGCGGAACTCAATCGGCGCCTGCCGGCGCCGATCCCGATGAATCGCTTCCGGCCCAATATCGTGATCGAAGGGGTCGCGGCGCATGCAGAAGACGCGATGACCTCATTCCGCTTCGGCGGCGGCATCGTCCTGCGCGGTGTCAAGCATTGCACCCGCTGCGTCAATACGACGACAGACCAGTTCGACGGCCGGCGCGATGGCGGTTCGGAACCCCTGAAGACGCTCAGGAAATACCGTTACGACAAGATCCTGCGCGGCGTCACCTTCGGCCAGAACTGTGTCCTGGTCGAAGGTGTCGGCGAGATGCTCACGGTCGGCGCCCCGGTGACCGTCGAATCTCACCAGGTGTAACGGACCCGGTAGGTGACCGTGGCCTCACCTTCTGCAGCTATCCGCACCGGAAACTCGATGGTGCGCGCGTCCTTCTTCACCGAAGGCGCCGACTGCGACAGAAGCTGCCACTGGCTCCAGCGATAAAGACTTTCGCGCACGATCACGTCCACCACCTGGTCCTTGTGATTGCGGACCTTGATCTCGAAGGCCTCCTCCATGACGCGGCCCTTCGAGTTCAGGGAAAAATCGGTCTGGCGGCGCTCGCCGACCACGTCGAAGGCCGTGCCAAGCTTGACCCGTACGTCTTCGTCCCTGGGCGTGTGATCGATCTTGTCCTCGCCGATGAATTCCAGGCTGCCGTCCGCCTTGTCCTGCTGCGAGACGCGGATGCGGCCGGCAGGCAGCGGCATGCCAAGGCCGGAAACCTTGTCATTCTTCAGTGTCAGCCAGACGTCGACCTTGGTGTTGGAGGTCGGCCCGAAATCCCGGTCGAGCATCAGCCCGCCGTAGAAACCGTAACCCTCGGCGCCATAGTAAACGAGCTGTTTTTTGGCAGGCACGCGGGTCGCGGCATCGAACAGCTCGATCTGCTTGGTCGAATTGTTGGGCAGCGTCGCCGGCCGGCCCAATGTGTAGAGGTGATACTCAAAGAATGCCTTTTCCTCGAAACCCGGGGCCTCGGCCATCGCGTCCATCGTCTTCAGGCGCGAGGCCGTCACGACGATCCGGTCCATGCCGGGCTGCACGCGATTGACGTCGCCGGCGATCAGCTTGAGCTTCGCATCCTGGTAACTCGCACCGGACTGGTTCAGCAGGCTTACCCAGGCGCCGATGTCGACGAATCCCGAATTGGCGTCTGCGCCCTCGGTGAAGATCAGGTTGTAATCCGTCCACCAGGTGATGCCGCCGGTCTGGTAGGAGACGCGCGCCCGATGGGTGCCGCCTTTCGCGGCCAGCACGTCCCATTCGAGCGTCGGTCGCGTGATCAGCCCGCCCGGCAGCTCGCCGAAGCGCATGTTGCTCCACTGGCGCAGCGCCTGGATCTGCCCGTCGTCGCTGCGCAGCACGAGGCCGTCATTGGCGGAGAGCAGCGTGCCCTCGGTCAGCTTGACGCCATCGCCCTGCTGGCTCTCCACGCCGACCCTGCGGTCCACGTAACGCGACAGGAGCTTCTCGGTACTGACCAGGTCGAACTGGAAATTCTGCTCCAGTACCTTGGTGCCGGCAGGGTCGGTCAGCGAACGGAACTGAACCGTGGTCGGGTCGATCAGCGCGGCTACGTCGGTGAATTTCAGCGTGCTGCGCCCGCGCGCCAGATCCAGGTCCCGGTCCACGCGCACCAGGGCAAAGCCCGGCAGCGCATTCGCCTGCGGCGTGCCCATGCCGGGCAGCGGGCGGTACCACTCGACCGGAATGCCCCCCGGCTGGGCCGAGCTGTAGACGGTCAGCGCCGTCTGTGGATTGGCTGCCATGGCGGATGCGGCCAGCAGGCCACCGGCCAGCAACAGGTTGATACGGGCAATCATGTCGAGCACTCCTTGGGCTGTGTACGCATAGAATAAACGCAGCGCACCATGGAGTCGGGTCAATGAACATCGATTACCCGGAATGGCTGGCCAAATACCAGAAACCAGGGGTCCTGGCGGGCGGCGTGGTCCTGGTCCTGGCGCTGGTGATTGCACTGGCCTGGACCGCCTGGCGCTGGAATGTCGCGCTCGACCGGATGGAGATGATGGAGGCGCAGGCAGCCGAGGGCTTCATCCGGCCACCCTCTTCGACGCAAGCGCTCCGCATCGATCCGCGGGCAGGGCGCCTTGCAACGGTGAATGCCGGAGGCATGCCGAAGCGCATCGACCTTGCGATCGCCGTGGTCAGCGCCCGCTACGATCGCTACCGGGTCTCGCTCTCGCGCGATGACGGCACGGCCCTGCTGCACACGGAACGACTCGCACCGGATTCGAATGGCAACCTGCATCTCTCGCTCAACACCTCGCTGTTTCCGGACGACCTCTATCGCCTGCGGATCGAGGGCTATACGCGACGCGGGGAGCTGGAGAAGTATGCGGAGTCGAAGTTGAGGATTGCGGGGCGCTGACGCTCATCCCTGCCGCAGGGTGCTGATCGGCGGATGATTGATGACGCCGCGCGCGGCGAAGGTGCCGGCACCACCGACGATTACGGTTCCCGCTGCCAGCCCGATCACCCAGACCCAGGGATCGAGCGTGTACTTGAGCTCGAAGAGCTGCGTTGCGAGCAGCCAGCCCGCGAGTGTTGCGCCGAGCGCCGCAAGCGTGCCTGAAAGCACCCCGAGCGCCGTGAACTCCGAGGCGACACCGGCGAGCACCACGCGCCGGCTCGCACCGAGCGTTCGCAGTATCGCGCTTTCGTAGCGGCGTTCGTCGCGCGTCGACTGGATTGCGGCGAGCAATACCATGATGCCCGCGGCAAGCGTGAACAGGAATACATACTGAACGGCGAGCGATGCGCGATCCATGATGTCGCGTATTTGCGCGAGGATCGAGTCGATGTCGAAGATCGACACCGACGGGAAGCGGCGCACCAGGTCTGCCAGCAGCGGCCGCTG
>JAOUGR010000177.1 GCA_029857655.1 Gammaproteobacteria bacterium
CAACGGCTATCCGACCCAGCGCAGCCCGCTTTCGGTCGAGGCGATCCAGGACGTTTCCATCCTGACCGCGCCATTCTCGGTCGAATACGGAAACTTCCGCGGCTCCACGATCAATGTGGTGACCAAGTCCGGAACCAATGACTTCAGCGGATCCGCCTATTACTACAAGGGCAAGGACGACCTGGCGGGTGACCGCAGCAAGGACCGGGACCTGACCTTCACCTTCGATGAAGAAACTTACGGCGGC
This sequence comes from Gammaproteobacteria bacterium, assembly GCA_029857655.1. Taxonomy (GTDB): domain Bacteria; phylum Pseudomonadota; class Gammaproteobacteria; order Steroidobacterales; family Steroidobacteraceae; genus SCUD01. The sequence continues at coordinate 248 of JAOUGR010000177.1, forward strand.
ACCTTCGGTGGCCCGATCATCCAGGACAAGCTGTTCTTCTTCCTGAGCTACGAGAAACTCGACCGCAAGGCGCCGCAGGAATTCGGGCCCGCCGGCTCGGGCGCCGCGGTCGAGATCGCGGGCGTCACCCAGGCCGAATATGACCAGATCCTCGGCATCTCGAACACGGTGTACGGTTTCGACCCCGGCCAGCGCTTTGACGTGCTGGCCGAGAAAGACGAGAAGATTCTCGGCAAGCTGGACTGGAACCTGACCGACAGCCAGCGCGCCTCGCTCTCGTACCAGCACACCGAAGGCAACGAGATCATCACCAGCAACAACAGTGCTGGCCTGAACCGGATCAGCACGCCGTCGGACTGGTACAACCGCGCGATCACGATGGATTCGTATTCCCTGCAGCTGTTCTCTGACTGGAACGAATTCTTCGCGACTGAAGTCAAGCTGGCGCGCAAGGAAGTCGAGGTCCGCCAGGATTCCCTGATGGGCACGGACTTCGCCGAGATGCAGATCTCAACGCTTGCAATTGCGGATAACCTGCTGACCCCCGCGAACGAATTCAAGCCGGCCGGAACCGTATGGGTCGGGCCGGACGAATTTCGTCACGCCAATTACCTGACCAACGACCTCGACGCGATCAAGCTGAAGGGCAGTTTCTTCCTCGGCGACCACACGCTGATGGTGGGTTACGAGCGGGAAATGCTCGACATCTTCAATATCTTCGTGCCGCGCAGCAGCGGCCAGTACATTTTCTCGAGCATTGCGAATTTCGAGGCTCGCACGGCGACGTCACTGTCCTACACCAATGCGTTCACGAATGTGAAGAATGACGGAGCAGCCATATTCGGTTACGACACCGACTCGTTCTATGTCCAGGACGAATGGCAGGTGACACCCGACCTGAAGCTGCAGGCGGGTGTGCGGCTCGACAAGTATTCGGGCAGCGACCAGCCGGGCCTGAATGCCAATTTCGCGGGTCGCTATGGTTTTTCGAACCAGTCGACGCTGGACGGCCGCGACCTGGTCATGCCGCGCGTCGGCTTCAACTGGCAGTGGCGGCCTGAGACTACGATTTATGGTGGCTGGGGCCTGTTCGGCGGCGGTTCGCCGAATGTCTGGATCTCGAACAGCTTCTCTGGCGACGGTGTCACGGTCGTCAACCAGCTCATCAATTCCGGCTCGTCGGCGGCGCTGCAGGCCGGGCTGTCGAATATCGACGGTTTCAACATCAATCCCGCAGTCCTGGCCAATCACACGCTGCTGCGTGGCGACGGCGAGGTCAACGCGCTAGACCCGAATTTCAATATTCCATCGCAGTACCGCTGGAACCTGGGCATGAAGCACACGTTGCCCTGGGACATCCAGTGGACCGCGGACATCGTGCTGTCGCGGGTCAAGGACGAGGTGCTGTGGAGGGACCTGCGCCTGGAACCGATTCCCGCTACGCCCACGGCGCCTGATGGACGGCCGCGCTATCGCACGCGGGCCGACGTGTCCTGCCAGGTCCCGGTGCCGCCTCAGACCACCTGCGTCCGGCCGTCCGGCCAGGATCTGCTGCTGACCAACACCCACCAGGGTGAAGCCACGGTCTTCGCGACGGACTTTTCGAAGACCTGGCGCACGCGTGCGGGGCGCTTCGATGCCTACCTGGGCTATGGTTTCCAGGACATCAAGGACGTGAACTCGGGCACGAGTTCCACCGCCCGTTCGAACTGGGACAGCTTCGCGGTCGCGGATCCGAACGACCCGGGGCTCGAGACCTCGAACTACGAGATCGAGCACCAGTTCAAGGGCCTGTTCGCCTGGCGCAAGGCCTTCTTCGGCGACAACGAGACCAGCATTGCAGTGGTGGCAGAGCGCCGCTCGGGCCGTCCGTTCAGCTACACCTTCGGTGCCGGAACATCGGTATTTGGCGATCCACGTCAGTCGAGTCGCCAGCGCGCATTGTTCTATGTGCCGAATGTTCCCGGCAGCGCGGGCGCGGTGATCTATGAGGCGTTGTGCACTTCTGGAGACGTCGGCCCCGGTCCGATCCCGGTGGTGCCAGGTTGCACTTCCACGTCAATCGTTAACCCTGCAAGGTCGGCACAGTTCGCATCGGACGTGGAGGCATTCATCCAGTCTGAAGGTCTCGAGCGTTACCGTGGAAAGATCGTTCCACGCAATTCAGGGCGCAGCCCCTGGGTGACGTCGCTTGACCTGCGCCTGGCCCAGGAGATCCCGGTCTGGCGCAAGGCGCGAGGTGTCGTGAGCCTCGACGTCGAGAACCTCGCCAACCTGATCAACAACGACTGGGGCCAGGTCAGCCAGGTGAGCTTCATCTACGTATCGCCGGTGCTGGACGCGAATCGCATCGTGACGAGCGGTTGTCCTGGCGGTCCGACGGTTACGTCCTGCTACGTCTACCGTCCGCGCTCACTCGGTGGCGGCCCCACGGCGCCGGTGACGTCGTTGACGGCGCTGAACTCGGTGTGGCGTGTCCAGCTGGGAGTGCGCTTCGAGTTCTGACCGGCAATCCTGCAATCAGGGCGCGGTCTGGCGGCCGCGCCCTTTTTTTTTTTGGCATGCGGCCGCGGCGCCGCGGCTTGCTAAACTGATGCGATGAAACCCACGCCGGATTCCGACCGGCAATGCACCGATGCCGTACTGATGATCCGGCCGGCGCGCTTTGGCGCGAATCCCGAGACCGCGGCATCAAATCGCTTCCAGCAGGACGGTGCGACCGGCGACACGCCGCTCGCCGCACAACGCGAATTCCAGGGGCTGGTACACGCGCTTTCGGATGCGGGTGTCGCAGTCCATGTGGCGGATGACAGTCCCACGCCTGCCAAGCCGGATGCGTGCTTTCCGAACAACTGGGTCAGCTTTCACGACGACGGCAGCGTCGTGTTGTATCCGCTGATGGCCGCGAGCCGGCGCGCAGAGCGGCGCGAGGAGCCCATCGCACTGTTGCGAACGGCGGGTTATCGCATTGAACGCACGATCGATCTGACGCAGTGGGAAGCACGCGGTGAGTATCTCGAGGGCACCGGCAGTCTCGTACTCGATCGCTGCCATCGCATCGCCTATGCCTGCTGGTCGCCGCGCACGACGCCGGCAGCGCTCGGCGATTTCGCGTCGCGCCTCGGCTACCGTGTCGTCAGCTTCAATGCCCGGGGCCCGGGCGGCCAGGCGATCTATCACACGAATGTACTGATGGCGATCGGCGAGCGCTTTGCCCTGATGTGTCCTGATGCGATTCCCGACCCGGCGGAGCGCGTGACCGTGCTCCACGCGCTCGAGCAGAGCGGTCACGAACCGGTACTGATCAGCATCGCGCAGATGAACGGCTTCGCCGGAAACCTGCTGGCGCTCAGGTCGCGTGACGGCGAGCCCTTGATTGCGATGTCCGCCGCCGCCTGGGATTGCCTGGCACAGCGCGAACGTCTTGCGCTCGAGCGCCACGGCAGGATCGTGAGCGCGCCGATACCGACCATCGAGCGTCACGGCGGGGGCAGCGTGCGTTGCATGATTGCGGAAGTCTTCCTGCCGCACTGAGCGTTCCGCATGCGATGCTAGAATCCTGAGGCTGCACGCAGGAGGCGCCGTATTGCTGGAACTCAGCCTCAAGACCCTGATCGCCTACCTGCTGGGCTCGTTGATGGGCGCCCTGATCGTGGGGTCCGCGCGCGGCATCGATATCCGCGTGCAGGGCAGCGGCAATGCGGGCGGCACGAATGCGCTGCGCACCCAGGGGTTCTGGTTTGCGGCCGGTGTCGTCGTCATCGATATCGCCAAGGGCATCGTGGCCGCAGGCTGGCTGCCCGGCTGGAATATCCCCGGCATTGCAGGCGATTCCGGCGTCGATCACGAGTGGATGGCCGCGGCTTGCGCTGCGGCCGCAGTCGCGGGCCACGTCTGGCCGCTGTACCACGGGTTTCGCGGCGGCAAGGGCGGCGCGACGCTGGTCGGTACATTGCTCGTGCTTGCGCCGCTCGTCGTTCCGGTGGCCATCGCGGGCTGGCTGTCGATCGTGCTGCTGACGGGATTCGCCGGGCTCGCGACGATTGTCACCGCCGTCGCCGTGCCTTTTGCCCTGTGGCTGCTTGGTCTGCAGACGCCGCCATTGATGGCATTTGCGATCGCCATGGCCGGGTTCGTCGTTTGGACGCACCGCGGCAATATCGGTCGCATGAAGAGCGGCACGGAGCCGCACCTGGCCGGCCTGTGGTTGCTGCGGCCGCGGAACCAACGCCCGTGACGACGCGCGGCGCGCTGTTGCGCCTGCTGGCCGATGGCGAGTTGCATTCTGGCGAGGACCTCGCTGGGCGGCTCGCCATTTCACGCGCGGCCGTATGGAAACAGCTGAAGCTGTTCGGCGACTGGGGCATCGAATTGCAGGCGACGCCGGGGCGCGGCTACCGGCTGCATGAGCCGCTCGATCTGCTCGAGGCAGGCGCGATCCGCGATTCGC
>JAOUGR010000179.1 GCA_029857655.1 Gammaproteobacteria bacterium
TCGGGATCGGGCAGCCCCAGTAGCGCTGGCGTGAAATGCCCCAGTCGCGCAGGCGCCAGACCACCTGCTTGCGGCCGAGCTGCCGTTTTTCGAGATCGCCTGCGATCGCGTCCACCGCCGCCTGGTAGTCGAGCCCGTCATAGGCACCGGAATTGACGCAGCGTCCCTCGTCCGCGTACCAGGGCTGCCAGGCATCCAGCGAATATGGGCGGCCATCCACGTCGATCACTGGCAGAATCGCCAGCCCGTATTTCTTCGCGAACGCGAAATCACGCTCGTCGTGCCCCGGCACGCCCATGACCGCGCCTTCGCCGTAGGCCATCAGCACGTAGTTGCCTACCCAAACCTCAACCTCAGCCCCGCTCAGCGGATGCCGCACGAAAAATCCCGTCGCGATTCCCTTTTTTTCCATGGTCGCGATGTCGGCTTCGATGTTGCTGCCGCGACGGCATTCATCGACAAACGCACGGACCCTGGGATTGCGCGCGCCCGCCATTGCCGCAAGCGGATGCTCGGCGGCAACCGCCACGAAGCTGACCCCCATGATCGTGTCGGCACGGGTCGTGAACACTCGCAGTTCGCCGCTCTCCCCGTCGATCCGCCAGGGAAACGAAAGGTTCACGCCCTCGCTGCGCCCGATCCAGTTCGCCTGCATGACGCGCACGCGCTCGGGCCATTCCTGCAGCCCATCGAGCGCTGCCAGGAGCTCCTCCGCGTATTGCGTGATGCGCAGGTAGTACATCGGGATCTCGCGCTTCTCGACCGGTTCGCCGGTACGCCAGCCGCGCCCGTCGATGACCTGTTCGTTTGCGAGCACCGTCTGGTCAACCGGATCCCAATTGACGACGCCGGTCGTCTTGTAGGCGATGCCGCGCTCGAGCATGCGCAGGAACAGCCACTGGTTCCAGCGGTAATAGTCCGAGTCGCAGGTGGCGAGCTCGCGAGCCCAGTCAATGCCGAGGCCGAGCGACTTCAACTGCTGCTTCATGTGCGCGATGTTCTCGCGCGTCCAGCGCGCGGGCGGGACGGCATTCTCGATCGCGGCATTTTCCGCCGGCAGCCCGAACGCGTCCCAGCCCATCGGCTGCAGGACATTGCAGCCACGCATGCGCATGTAGCGGGCCAGCACGTCGCCGATCGTGTAGTTGCGGACATGGCCCATGTGCAGCCGGCCGCTCGGATACGGGAACATGCAAAGGCAGTAATACTTCGGCCGGCTGGCGTCCTCGTGCGCGGCGAACGTGCCCGCGGCCTCCCAGTCACGCTGGGCGGCGGTCTCGACCTCGGCGGGCTCGTACCGATCCTTCATGCCTGAAAGGATACCCGATACATATCAATGCCATCAGCAGGCAAAAGGACAGCACGGGCCAGTTGCCGGTCCGCGCATAGGGCGTCAGACCGGTCATCGGCTGCACACGGGATTTCAGCACCGCCTGCACAAATTGCGGCACCTCGGCCACGACCTTTCCGTCCGGCGCGATCACGGCCGTGATGCCATTGCTGGTAGCGCGCAACAGGCTGCGCCCGGCCTCGAGTGCCCGGAAGCGCGCCATCTGGAGCTGCTGATGCGGTGCCGCGGAGTCGCCGAACCAGGCGTTGTTGGTGACATTCACGAGGAGCGTCGCCACGTCGAGCACGGCCAGCTGCTCGGAACCATAGGCGTCTTCGTAGCAGATCGTCGCACCCAGCTTCTGTCCCGCCGCCGACAATGCCCCCTGGTGGTCGTCGCCGGGCGTCATATCGTAGTAAGGCAGGCTCATCAGGCGCATCCAGCTGCGCACGAAATCAGGCACCGGGAAGAATTCACCGAAGGGCACGAGCCGGCGCTTGTAGTACCACGCGTCGCCCGCGGCACTCATCGCGAGCAGGCCATTCCTGATCTCGCCGGTCTCGAAGTCGTATCGGAGCATCCCGAGCAGCACGTCTGAATTGCTTGCGCGGGCTTCCGCACGTATCGCCGCCAGGTAAGTCTCCGCCTCGTGCGCGAGCATCGGCAGTGCGGACTCCGGCCACACAATGAGCTGCTGGCCGAGCGCCTGGCGGTTCAGCATTCGGAAGCGATCGAGCGTGGCCGCGCGATTCTCCATCTGCCATTTCTCGTCCTGCGGAATCGCGCCCTGCAACAGCGCGACGGTGATTGCCTCCCCGGTCGGCGCCGTCCATTGCCGCCCGAGGAGGCCCCAGCTGCCGCCCCAGATGGCGACAATGACGACCACCGCAACGCCACGCTCGCGCCAACTGCCCTTGACTGCAATGAGCAGTGCGCCAGCGGTGACCGCGGTCGCGAGCGTCACCAGGTGCACGCCGCCAATCGGTGCCAATGCGGCAAGCGCGCTGTCGCTGTGCGCGTAGCCAAGCTCGAGCCAGGGAAATCCCGACAGCAGCCAGCCGCGCAACCACTCCATCAGGGTCCAGCCGCCGGGCAGCAGCAGCAGGCAGTGCGCAAGGCGTGGCATGCGATTGAATCGGGTCGCAAGCCACCCGAGGACCGCGTAGTACGCGCCCATGACCGCGACCGGCACCAGCAGCAGCAACGCTGCGAGCCACGCGGGCACGCCGCCGAAATCATGGATTGCGGTGTAGATCCACCAGGTGCCGGCGAGAAAGAGCCCCGCACCCCAGGTGAAACCGAACACTGCGGCCCGGCGCGGCGTGGCCTCGTCCCACAACAGGAACAGGAAGGCCGGGCCGAGGAATGCGAAAGCGAATATGCCCCAGGGCGCGAATGCCAGCGTCGTCGCTGCCCCCGCAAGTGCGGCCAGCCAGGTGCGGTAGCGCAGGAATCGCATCAACTGCCGCGGGCATCGCCGGCCCGCGCCGGTACCGGTGCGGGCGATGTCACCCGCAACTGATCGATTCGGCGGCGGTCGGCGCGCAGTACCTTGAACTCATGGCCTTCCATTGTCACCGCCTCGCCGCGCCGTGGCAGGCGGCCGAACTGGTGCATCACGAGACCGCCGATCGTGTCGTACTCCTCCTCGCTGAAGCGGGTCGAGAAGTAGTCGTTGAATTCCTGGACCCGCGTCAGCGCCAGCACGACGAACTGGCGGTCGCCCTCGCGCCGTATGGTCTGGTCCTCATCGATGTCGTACTCGTCGGCTATCTCGCCGATGATTTCCTCGATGACGTCCTCGATGGTCACCAGGCCGGACACGCCACCGTATTCGTCCACGACCACCGCCATGTGGTTGCGGCTCACCCTGAACTCCTTCAGCAACACGTTCAGCCGCTTGCTCTCGGGCACGAATGCCGCGGAACGCAGCACCTCGCGGATATCGAAACTGCCGGTCGCGCCCTCCGAGAAATATCGCAGCAGGTCCTTCGCGAGCAGGATGCCGACCACCTGGTCACGGTCGTCGCCGATGACCGGAAAGCGCGAGTGCCCCGACTCGGTGATCACCGGCAACAACTGGCCGGGCGCCGAATCGCGCTCCAGCACCACCATCTGCGAGCGCGGAATCATGATGTCGCGCACCTGCAGGTCTGCGACGCCCAGCACCCCTTCGATCATTGCCAGCGCATCGGGTCCGAGCACACCGCGGCGCGCGACAGCACGCAGGAGTTCGATCAGCTCGGCGCGATTTCCCGGCTCTTCCTTGATCAGTCGTCGCAACCATTTCCTGCCGGGCTTGCGCTCGGTCATCGCATCACTCTCCGTAGGGGTCGCCGAAGCCCAGCTGTCCAAGCAGCCGCCGCTCGCGCCCTTCCATGCGGCGCGCATCGCTCGTGCGCTGGTGGTCGAATCCGAGCAGGTGCAGCGTGCCGTGAATCACCATGTGCGCCCAGTGCGCGCGGAGCACCTTGCCCTGCTCGCGCGCCTCGCGCGCGACCAGCGGCGCGCAGACCACGATGTCGCCAATGATGCCGTGCGCCCGGCCCGAGTCCGCCGGCATCGGAAAGGAAAGCACGTTGGTGGGCGCCCGCTTGCCCCGGTACCGAAGATTAAGCGCGCTGCTCTCGGCAACGCCTACCACGCGGATCCCGAGTTCGCCCTTGCGGGCACCGGCGGCGAGCTGCGCCCAGCCGCGAAGTGTCGCCGGTCCGGGCGCCCACGGCCGACGCGTGCGATATCGCAGCAGCACTTCGATCGTCACTTCCCGCTCCCGCGGCCCGGTTCACGCTCATAGGCCTCGACGATGCGCTGCACCAGCGGGTGCCGCACGACGTCGCGCGCCGAAAAACGCGTTACTGCGATGCCCTCGACACCGTCCAGAACTTCGAGCGCATGGCGCAGGCCCGACTGGCGGTGAGCCGGCAGGTCGGTCTGGGTGATGTCGCCAGTGACGACCGCGCGGGACCCGAAGCCAATCCGGGTCAGGAACATCTTGATCTGCTCGACGGTGGTGTTCTGGGCCTCGTCCAGGATGACGAATGCTTCGTTCAGCGTGCGGCCACGCATGAATGCGAGCGGCGCGATCTCGATGATATTGCGTTCGATCAGCCGTGCGACGCGGTCGAATCCGACCATCTCGTAGAGCGCGTCGTACATCGGCCGCAGGTAGGGATCGATCTTCTGCGACATGTCGCCCGGCAGGAACCCAAGGCGCTCGCCGGCCTCGACCGCCGGCCGCACCAGCACGATCCGGCGCACCGATTCACGCTGCAGCGCCTCGACGGCACAAGCGACTGCCAGGTAGGTCTTGCCGGTGCCCGCCGGCCCGATGCCGAACGTCAGGTCGTGCGCGCGGATGTGTC
>JAOUGR010000178.1 GCA_029857655.1 Gammaproteobacteria bacterium
GGACGGGACATCAAGGCAGATGCAGCGCTTGCGCTGGTGTTTGGCTACGCCGTCGGCAATGACCTGACATGCCGCGACCTGCAGGGAGCCGCGAAGGACCAGGGCAGGCCCTGGGATGCGGCAAAGGGCTTCGATCACTCCGCGCCGATGACGTCGATCCTGCCGGCAGCGAAATCGGGGCACCCGGTCGCGGGACGGATTTGGCTCGAGGTCAATGGCGAGCCGCGCCAGCAGGGCGACATCGCCGACATGATCTGGAGCGTGCCCGAGGTCATCGCCGAGCTTTCGACCTGGTTCGAGCTGTTCCCCGGAGACCTGATATTCACGGGGACGCCCGCCGGCGTCGGGCCGCTGTTGCCGGGCGATCGCGTGCGTGGCGGCGTGGATGGCGTCAGCGTACTGGAATATGGGATCGTGTCAGGATGAAGTTGTTCACGTATTTTCGCAGTTCCGCCGCCTACCGCGTCCGGATTGCGTTGAACTACAAGGGAATCCCGCACGGCACCGTGCCCGTGCACCTGGTGCGCGACGGTGGCCAGCAGCACAGCGAGTCCTACCGGGAAATGAACCCGCAGGGCTTCGTGCCAGCGCTTGCCGACGACGGCCACGTGTTCGGCCAGTCGCTGGCAATCATTGAGTATCTCGAGGAAACCCACCCCGATCCTCCGTTGCTTCCGCCTGATTTCGCGGGCCGCGCCATCGTGCGCTCGATGGCGCTCGGGATCGCCTGCGACGCCCATCCGCTCAACAACCTGCGCGTGACGACCTACCTGCGCCAGCATCTTGGTCAGAACGACGAAGCGGTTGCCGAATGGATACGGCACTGGATCGGGGAGGGCTTCAGGGCGCTCGAGGAACTCGCGCGCCGCCACGGCGATGGCAGGCACTACCTGTACGCTGAAGGCGTCACGCTTGCGGATGTCTTCCTGGTTCCCCAGATGTACAACGCGCGGCGTTACTATTGCGACGTGACGCCGTACCCGGCACTTGTCGCGATCGACGCTCACCTGACATCGCTGCCGGCATTCGCTGCCGCGCGACCCGAAGCACAGCCGGACGCAGAATGACCGACACGCGCGACCGCAAGCCGGACGATCCGATGGCGGGGATTCACTGGAATCTCGACCGCTCGTTGAGCTATGGCCAGTACCTGCAACTCGATCGCGTGCTGGACGCGCAGAAGCCAATGTCGGGACAGCACGACGAGATGCTGTTCATCCTGATCCACCAGGCGAGCGAGCTGTGGCTCAAGCTTTGCCTGCACGAACTCTCCGCGACCCGCGCGCAGATCCGCGCCGACGACCTCGAACCGGCATTCAAGATGCTATCCCGCGTCGCGCGCGTGCAGGCGCAGATGATCCAGTCCTGGGACGTGCTCGGCACGATGACACCGGCCGACTACATGCGCTTTCGCGATTCGCTGGGCCAGAGTTCCGGCTTCCAGTCCTGGCAATATCGGCAGCTCGAATTCATGCTCGGCAACAAGGACGCGAAGCTCATCGAGGTGCATTCCTCGGACCCGCCGAATCACGCATTGCTTGGCCGCGAGCTTGCGACGCCCTCGCTGTACGACGAAACGTTGCGCCTGCTGGCGCGGCGTGGATTCGATATCCCGTGCGAGCGCACCGACAGGGACTGGACCCGGACCTACGAGGCACACCCGGCGGTTGAAGCGGCCTGGCTCGTGATTTACCGTGATTCCAGCGCGCACTGGGACCTTTATGAGCTTGCTGAAAAACTGGTGGATCTCGAGTACCGCCTGCAGCAGTGGCGATTCGCGCACCTGAAGACGGTGGAGCGGATCATCGGATTCAAGCGCGGCACCGGTGGCTCGGCGGGCGTCGGTTACCTCGAGCACGTGCTGAAGCGCAGCTTCTTCCCGGAGCTGATCAGCCTGCGGACATCGATCTAGGAGCGCGTTCCATGGTTGCGGCACTGGTGCTCATCAAGGCGGATACAGACAAGGTAGGCAGCCTCGCGCAGGCGCTGACCGGCATCGAAGGCGTGCAGGAAGTCTTCTCGGTCGCCGGGCGCTGGGACCTGGTCGCGATCGTGCGCGTCAACAACAATGAGGATCTCGCGACAGTCGTCACCGACCGGATCCGGAAACTGCCGGACATCGCGGGCTCCGAAACAATGATTGCGTTCAGGACGTATTCGAAGCGGGAGCTGGAAGCTGGTTTCTCATTGGGCGTTGAGGATTAGCACGACCCGCGCGTCCGGCAGGTGGCCGGCGTGGCGAGTGAGCGAATAAAGATCGGCTGAGCGAACGAGCCAGCCCCGACCACCCAGCCGGACGCGCCAGTTCGCGCTACGCCACTCGAACGGGGATCTTGAGTTTTCTGATCTTCTCACCCCAAATCGCGGGGCCCGTCTGGTGGACGGATTCCCCTCGTGAGTCGACGGCAACCGTAACCGGCATGTCCTTCACGTCGAACTCGTAGATCGCCTCCATGCCGAGGTCCTCGAACGCGATCACGCGGGCGGAGCGGATCGCCTTCGAAACCAGGTAGGCCGCGCCGCCGATGGCGATGAGATATGCGGCTTCGTGCTTCCGGATGGATTCGATGGCCACGGGTCCGCGCTCAGCCTTGCCAATCATCGCGAGCAGCCCGGTTTTCTCGATCAAGAGGTCCGTAAACTTGTCCATGCGGGTCGCGGTCGTCGGCCCCGCGGGTCCCACGGCTTCGTCGCGCACTGGATCCACCGGGCCGACGTAATAAATCACGCGATTTTTCAGGTCCACGCCAGGCGGCAGGCCCTTGCCCGCATTCAGCAGCTCCGCAAGTCGCTTATGGGCGGCATCGCGGCCGGTCAGCATCTTGCCCGAGAGCAGCAACGCCTGGCCCGGCTTCCATTGCTTTACTTCGTCGTGGGTCAGCGCGTCGAGATTCACGCGCCGCGCATCGGCCGCGGGCTGCCATTGCACCTTGGGCCAGCTCTCGAGCGGCGGCGGATCGAGCGCAACGGGCCCGCTGCCGTCGAGCACAAAGTGCGCGTGCCGTGTCGCAGCGCAGTTCGGGATCATCGCAACGGGCTTCGAGGCCGCGTGCGTCGGGAAAGTGACGATCTTGATGTCGAGCACCGTGGTCAGGCCGCCAAGGCCCTGCGCGCCGATGCCGAGCGCATTTACTTTCTCGTAAAGCTCGATGCGTAGTTCCTCGAGCTTGCTGGCGGGGCCGCGCTCGAGGAGTTCGTGCATGTCGATCGGCTCCATCAGCGCCTCTTTCGCCATCACCATGGCCTTGTCGGCCGTACCGCCGACACCGATGCCGAGCATCCCAGGCGGGCACCAACCGGCACCCATCGTCGGCACGGTTGCGAGTACCCAGTCCACGATCGAGTCGGACGGATTCAGCATCTTGAACATTGCCTTGTTCTCGGAGCCGCCGCCCTTGGCGGCGACCGTCACCTCGACCGTATCGCCCGGCACGAGCTCGACGTGGACGACGGCCGGGGTGTTGTCGCCGGTGTTTTTTCGCGCGAACAGTGGATCCGCGACGATGGACGGGCGCAGCCTGTTGCCGGGGTCTGCGTAGCCGCGGCGCACGCCTTCGTCCACCATCTGCTGCAGGCCGCGGTTCGTGTCCCAGCGCACCCCCATACCGGCCTTCACGAACACGTTGACGATGCCGGTGTCCTGGCAGATCGGGCGGCGCCCCTCGGCGCACATGCGCGAGTTCGTCAGGATCTGGGCGATGGCGTCCTTTGCTGCGGGAGACTGCTCGCGCTCCCAGGCACGACCGAGGTGCTCGATGTAGTCGGCCGGGTGGTAGTAGGAAATGAACTGCAGGGCGTCGGCGACGCTCTGCACGAAGTCGGCTTCACGGATCAGGGGGCCTGTCACGGCCCCATCTTATCACCGGAGAAATGCCGTCCCGCGTGTCAGGAACGTGTAATCGCCCTCGATGGCCATGAAGCCGATCAGGATCAGCAGGCACAGCGGCGGTATCAGGATTGCGAACTTGAGGGCGAGGCGTTCCCAGGCCATGTGCATGAAGATCGCGACGATGAAGCCGGCTTTCAGCAGCATGAAAATGATGATCAGTGACCAGCGCAGCATCCCGTGCAGGTGGAAGTAATCCACCAGGTAGGAGAACGTGCTGAGCACGAATAGCAGCAGCCAGATCCAAAGGTAGATCTTGAGCGGGTGTTGTTGGCCTTCAGCCTGCGACATGACGCCTCACCACAGATAGAAGAATGCGAAGATGAATACCCAAACCAGATCGACGAAATGCCAGTAAAGGCCCGCGATCTCGACCGTCTCGTAGCTGCCGCGCTTCTCGTAGAAGCCGTTGTGCACGCGCCTCGCGACGGTCAGCAGGTAGATCACGCCGGCCGAAACGTGCAGGCCGTGGAAACCCGTGATCATGAAGAATGCCGACCCGAACTGCGGTGCTCCCCAGGGATTGCCCCAGGGCCGCACGCCCTCGAGGATCAGCTTGGTCCACTCGAAGGCCTGCATGCTGACAAAGGTCGCGCCGAGCGCGGCGGTTGCGACCATCAGCAGCACGGTGTAGCGGCGGTTGCGCCGGTAGCCGTAGTTGACCGCGAGCGCCATCGTGCCGCTTGAGGTGATCAGCACGAAGGTCATGATCGCAATCAGGATCAGCGGGATGTCCTGGCCGCCGATATTCAGCGAAAACACCTCGCTCGGATTCGGCCAGGGCACGAGTGTCGACAGCCGGACGTTCA
>JAOUGR010000180.1 GCA_029857655.1 Gammaproteobacteria bacterium
CTACTATCTGGCCGACAGGGATTGCCCGCTGCGCTATGAACCGTCTGGTGAGGATTTCTTGTCGCCCTGCCTCGCGGAGGCGGACCTGATGCGGCGCGTGATGGCGCCCGTGGAATTCTCCAGGTGGCTCGGAAGGTTCCTGCCGCAGATTCCAAAGGGCGGCCGTGGCGACTGGTTACAACCGGGTGTGGTGACCGATCGTGCCGACCCAAAACTTGCGCATCTGGACGGCCTGAATCTCAGCCGTACCTGGATGCTGCTGGGAATTTCCTCAGGACTGCCAGCTGGCGATAAGCGTGGCCCGTCTCTGAAAACGGCGGCTGACGCGCATGCGATCGCTGCATTGCCCGCGGTGACCGGTGAACACTACGAGGGCGGGCACTGGCTCGGCAGTTTTGCGGTTTATCTGCTGGGCGGCTCCGGCCGAATGACCGGAGCCGCCAGCAACTAGGTCTTACTTGAAATCGATGCGGCGGAAAGTCATCTCGCCCCAGAACGAGCGCAGTTCCTCGTAACCCTCGACCAGCGCGTCTTGCTTGTCCTGCGCAAGCATGGCGCGAGTCTCGGCCTGCATCTTCTTGAACTTCGTGCCATCTGGGTCAGACACGGCGGCACTCGGGAGCTTCATCACGAGCATCATGTTGAAGTCGCGATTCGCGGCTGTCTCGCTCAGGTATACGAAGCAATCGACCACGACACCATTCTTCTTGCCGACCTCGCAGCCCGTCATCCAGGTCTGCTTGATCCCTTCCAGGTAGTCATCGATGCGGTTCGGATTCACCTTCACCATCGTGACATTCCAGACTTCTTTGCTCGGCGTGTAGTCGGTATAGGCCTCAAATGCCTGTGCCGAGCCCGCCAGTGCGAGTGTGGCAGCAGCTGCCACAATGGAAATCTTCATCATCATCAAGTCTCCCTCAATTATTGACTGTGAAATCCGGCTGGTTGCCGGACCCCGCATTATGGACCATTCGAGTGATCAGCGTCCTGTAAATAGTCGACAGCGACATGCAGCAGGGACTTCAGTCCCACGGCAATTCCGCTCTCGTCCACGAAGAATTTATCGGAATGATTGTCGGGCGCCGTGCGCAGATTCTGCCCGGGCGGAGTGATGCCGACCCAGTAATAGACACTCGGCGCCTCACGCGAGTAGTAGGAGAAGTCCTCCGCGACGGTTTGTGTGTCGAGAGCCTTGACTGCGTCGCCGCCGAACGCCGCCTCGAGTGACGCGGCGACTTTCCTCGTCAACGCCGGATCATTGTCAACGACGGGATTGGGCGCCGGCATCATCTCAAGAGTCGCCGTCGCACCATTGGCCTCGGCCACATGGATAACCACGCGCTGCATGCGATCGATGATCTCCTGGCGAATCGCCGGCGTAAATGTCCGCAGTGTGCCGAGCATCTCTACCGTCTCCGCGATGATGTTGTGGCGCACACCGCCATTGATTGCGCCGATGGTGAGGACGGCCGGAAATGCGGTGATGTCGGTCTGCCGACTGACGATGGTCTGAAGGGAATTGATGATCTGGGCAGCAGTGACGATCGGGTCGATACCGGCCCAGGGCCGTGCTCCATGGCTCTGGCGGCCGATCACGACAATTCGGAAGAAATCCGACCCGGCCATGAAGGGCCCGGACCGCACTCCGACCGCGCCAGAATGCAGCGTGGAAATCACGTGTAGCCCGAAGATAGCTGCCGGCTTTGTGATGTCGAAGAGGCCCTCCTGCATCATCAGCGGCGCGCCACCCTGTTCGCCCTCCGGCACGCCTTCCTCGGCGGGCTGAAATACGAACATGACGGTGCCCGGCAGGCGTTCACGCAGACCGGCGAGAATTTCGGCGACCCCCATGAGGATCGCAGTGTGGGCGTCGTGACCGCAGGCATGCATGACACCGACCTGGCGGCCGCGGAATTCGGCCGTCGCGGTCGAGCGAAACGGTACGTCCGTGAGTTCAGTGACTGGCAATGCGTCCATGTCGGCGCGCAGCATGATCGTGGGTCCAGGCAGCGTTCCGCGCAGCACCGCGACGACGCCGGTATGCGCGATGCCGGTTTTGACTTCCAGGCCGAGCGAGCGCAGGTGTTCCGCAACGATTCCGGAGGTGCGGAACTCACGGTTTCCGAGTTCCGGATGGCGGTGGAAATCGCGTCGCCAGTCAATTACGCGCGGCTCCAACGCGGCGCCCGCCGCATCTATTTCGCCGCCCGTCACCTCTGCACGCGCGGCGGTGACTGCGACAAGGCACAAGGAAGTCAACAGCAACCATCGTTTCATCGCCATCTCCATGTTCAACTCGTCATTGATTCAACAGTGACAGGAACCCCGCTGAATGCCGCGTTGCCGCTGACAGCATCGACGACCAGTTCATCAGTGAGATCATTGATACTCGCGCCCGGATGCGCGCTTGCGACGGCTTGCCGGGTGCCGGGCCGGTCGTGGCCCCAGCCGTGCGGCAAAGAAACGACGCCTGGCATGATTTCCTCGGAGAGCTGCGCATCGACCGCAATCGCCCCGGCGCGCGAGCGCACGCTGACGCGAGTGCCGTCATTGATTCCGAGTCTCGCGGCATCGGCAGGGTGCATCAGCAGCGTGCAGCGCCTGGGGCCCTTCACCAGGCGCTGGCTGTTGTGCATCCAGGAATTATTGCTGCGCAGGTCGCGACGTCCAATGAGGCGCATGGCCGGTCCAGTCATGGAGTGCGACATTTCCCTGGCCAGCCGGTCTACGTCTGCAACAAATGGCGCAGGCGCAAGCTGGATGCGCACGTTGGGGCCAAGCCGTTCCGGCAGGCAAGGCTCAAGGGCCCCGAGGTCCTGACCATGCGGGAGGCGGGCGAGCCTTGCGAGCGTCAGTCCCTTTCCGAACGGCGTCCATCCGGCGCCCCGCGGGCCGAAGCGCAATCCGAGCGCGAGCAGTCGTTTGGGCGTCAGGAGACGTGCACGCAGCCGATCCACGAGGCGGGGACGGCGACCGGGGTCGTGCACCGCGAGGCGCGCGGCAATTCCCTGGAGAATCTGCCAGTCGTGCCGCGTGTCAGGTGCCGGGTCATAAAGCGGCAGCGAATACTTGACGGTGTTGCGGATGGCGAGCAGGTGAAAAATGAGGTCGTAATGGTCGCGTTCGAGGGCGAATGTCGGCGGCAGGATGATATTGGCGTGCCGCGTCGTCTCATTGATGTAGAAATCGACCGAGGCCATGAATTCGAGGCTGCCCAGTGCCCGTTCCAGCCTCGCGCCATTTGGTGTCGACAGCACCGGATTGCCCGCTGACGTGATGAGTGCACGTACCTGGCCGGGACCCGGCGTGTCCATTTCCTCGGCAAGCGTCGCTACCGGGAATTCGCCACTGAACTCCGGCAGCCCGCGCACGCGGGTGCGGCGGCGGGCGAAATGCCCTGCCTGGCTGGTGCCCTGCGTGCGCGCAACCAGGTCGAAAGCGGGCGCCGTGAACATGGCGCCGCCGGGCCGGTCCAGATTCCCGGTCATCACGTGCAGCACCTGGATCAGCCACTGGCAGAGGCCGCCGAAACTCTGGGTCGAGGTGCCGATCCGCCCATGACAAGCGGCAGAACGCGCCGATGCGAACTCCCGGGCGAGTGTGCGGATCTCGGCGGCCGGAATGCTGGTTGCCTCGGAAACCGCTTCCGGGGGGAAACGGGCAGCCAGCTGCTCGACGGCCTCGATGCCATCGATCCATGGCTGCAACCTGCCGGGCGCGAAACTTCGCTCTTCGAACAGCACATTGAGCATTGCGAACAGCAGCAGCGCATCGCTGCCCGGCCGGATGAACAGGTGGCGGTCCGCCAGCGCGGCGGTCTCGCTGCGTCGTGGGTCCACCACTACGATGCGGCCGCCACGCCCCCGAATAGCCTTGAGCCGATGCGCGACATCGGGCGCCGTCATCAGGCTCCCATTCGAGGCGACCGGGTTTGCGCCCAGCACCAGCAGGAAATCCGTGCGATCGATATCCGGAATCGGCAGCAGGAACTGGTGTCCAAACATCAGTAAGGACGCGAGGTGATGCGGCAGCTGGTCGACCGAGGTTGCGGAATAGCGATTGCGGGTCCGCAGGGCGCGTGACAGCACGACGCTCGACAACAATGCCGAGTAGCTGTGGACGGTCGGATTGCCGAGATAGAGCGCCACGGCATCGTTGCCATGCGCGGCCTGGATCGCCACGACGCGTTCTGCGACTTCGTCGATCGCCTCGTCCCAGCCAATGCGCTGCCAGCCGCCGGCTGTCCGTCTCACAGGATGACGAAGCCGATCCGGGTCTTCGTGCACATCCTTCAGGCCGAGCGCCTTGGGGCAGATATGGCCGCGGCTGAACGGGTCATCCGGGTCGCCTCGCACCGAGAGTATTTCATTGCCGCGGAGTCGTATCTCGACACCGCAGATGGCTTCGCACAGGTGGCAAGTGCGGAAATGATGCCGGACGTCAGTTTCGGTGCTCATCGCCGCAGGCGCACCCGGTAGAACAGCAGCCAGAAACCACTCGCCGCAAGCCCGAGTGCAAGCGCCGATGCACCGATAAGCAGCGCATGATTGAAATTCACGCGCTCTCTGTAATCCATGATGTGCAGCATCCAGAAGAAGTCATACAGGCGCCAGATATCATTGCGGCGTGCGATGACCTGGCCTGTGGTAGACGACACGTAGATGGTGGTCTTTCTAGGGTCATTAAAT
>JAOUGR010000181.1 GCA_029857655.1 Gammaproteobacteria bacterium
CGGGACGAAACCCGCCCAAGGCCAGTCAACCAGAATGACGACCCCCGAGGGTAGCAGCGTCACGGTCGGGCTGCATAGCGACGACGCTCCGGACAAAGTGGCTACGTTCTATCGCAACAAACTGAAAGCGCTGGCTGAAGGCAAGCAATTGCTGGACATGAGTAGCGGTGATGGTAGATATACTCTGATGCTGGCCGATGAAAAGAACAAAGGCGCGATCCAGGTGCACGTGCAGAAGGCTGATAAGGGCGCAGATATCCAGATCGTCTCGACTCACTCGACGGCCAAGTAATTCCGTCTTGATAAGTCGGAGCCTTGGCGCTCACGGGAATTGACCCAGGTGTGCTCACGTAAATTGACCCACTGATCTAGTCCCGAGCTGCTGTTGGTGATGCGTCCGCCGGCATCGTCGTGGGTGGTGAGGATGTCGATAGTGACGCTTACGCTCCACCGCCGGGATTTCAGCATTAGGCGTTGCCTGGCTACGCTTCGTGCACGGTTTCGTGCGCGGAGACTCCTCCATGGAAAGCAGGCGGTGTGCAGCATGCGGCCAAGGGTTTGTGCCGCGTCCTCAGGTTCCCCATCAAACCTATTGCCCAGCAAAGGCGTGTCAGCGCGAGCGACGGCGGCTATGGCAACAGGCCAAGCGCGAAGGTGATCCCGACTACCACGACAACCAGATTCGGGCTCAGCAGGCGTGGTGCAAACAGCACCCCGAGTACTGGGCTGAATACCGTCGTACGCACGCGCAGTACGAGGAACGCAACCGCACGCAGCAGCGCACCCGCAACGCGCGCCGACGCAGGGGGGTGATTGCAAAGATGGACGTGTGCAAGCCTGATTCCCCCGTTGCTTCAGGCACATATCGGCTGACGCCTGTGGTGACGGGCGGGATTGCAAAGATGGACGCGTGGACGGTAGAAATCGCCGTGTTATCAAAGCACTACGATCCGCAGGCCGATGATTGCAAAGAGAGGACTTGATAGCCACCGCAGCGCATACGAGCTAATTTCTCGCGCATGGACACTCATGCTACCGCGTGCCTGGAGCTCGACCTACACCGCCTGGAACTGCGTTTTGCCAGCGCGCGCCTGCACGAGCCGCAAGCGGTGGAGCAGTTGGCACGCTCTATCGAGCGTTGCGGCCAGATCATTGCCTGTATTGCGGTGCCCGATCCAGGCAGCGAGCGCCTGGTTCTGGTTGATGGCTATAGGCGCATCGCCGCGCTGCGCCGACTGGGGCGCGATACCGCCAAAGTCGAGTGCTGGACTTGTGATCTGGCCCAGGGGCTCATCAACGTGCTGTGCCGTACCCAGGGGCGCGCTTTTGCCGCCATCGAAGAGGCGCTGCAGATGCGCGAGCTCATCCAAGGTTTGGGCGTGTCGCAGCATGAGTTGGCCCGCCGCTGCGGACGCCATGTCAGTTGGGTCAATCGGCGGCTGCAACTGCTCTCGGGGTTGCCCGATTCGTTGCTCGATGCCGTGCGCGAGGGTGTCGTATCGACTTGGGCCGCCAGCCGGGTATTCGCCCCGTTGGCGCGCGCCAACACCGAGCATGCGCAGCAACTGCTCAGCGCGGTGCGCACCACCGCGTTGTCCACACGCGAGTTGCGGCTGTGGTTCGAGCACTACCAAAGTGCTGCGCGCACCAAGCGCGAACATCTGGTGGCACACCCGCGCCTGTTCATCGATGCGCTGCAAGCGCAAGGCGAGCAGCGTGCTCTGGAGCGTTTGCGCGCGGGGCCCGAAGGCCAATGCGCGGCCGACCTGCGCGTCATCGAAGCGCTCGTTGCGCGGCTGCGTAAATGCCTACCGATGCTCGCTGCCGAGGCCTTGCCTGAGGCGCTGGCACGCGGCTTTACGCATTTGCACAACACACTAGAGGTATTTCAAAACGAACTGAAGAGGTATTGTGAACATGATCCCCGAGCAAATCCGCAGCACCGTGCGCATCCTGCAAGCCCAAGGCTGCAACCTGCGCGAGATCAGCCGACTGCTCAAGCTATCGCGTAACACGGTACGGCACATTCTGCGCGCGCCGGATCGCAGCGCCGCCGAGGCCGCGCCGTGCGATGCGCAGACGCTGGCCTTGCTTAAGCCTTGCTATGAGCGTGCTGGCGGCAACGTGGTACGCGTGCAGGAGCTGCTCGCACAGGAGCAAGGGCGCAAAGTCTCCTACAGCACTCTGACGCGCTGGATCCGACAGGCGGGCCTGCGTGAGCCGGTGCAGCGCTCGGGCGAGTATCACTTCGAGCCCGGTACTGAGATGCAGCACGACACGTCCCCACACCGCGTGCTGATCGCCGGCAAGACCGTGAGCACCCAGTGCGCTTCCCTGGTGCTCGCCTATTCGCGGCGGCTGTTTATCCAATATTACCCACGCTTTACCCGCTTCGAGGCCAAATGCTTCCTGGCCGAGGCCGCTCGCTTTATGGATGGCACCTGTCCCCGCTGTGTCATCGACAATAGCAGCGTCATGGTGGCCGCCGGCGCCGGCGCGGATGCCGTGATTGCCCCCGAGATGGCGGCCTTCGCCCGCACCCTGGGCTTTGGCTTTCGCGCTCACCGCCTCGGCCACCCCGATCGCAAATCACGCGTCGAGAGACCCTTTGCCTATGTAGAACACAACTTCCTGCCCGGGCGCACCTTCAGAGACTTCGAGGAGTTAAACCGGCAGGCGCTGGCCTGGTGTCGCGAGGTGGCCAATCAAAAACCCAAGCGCGTGCTGGGCATGTCGCCCGAGGCTGCCTATGTGATCGAGAAGCCGCACTTGCAGCTGCTGCCCAGCGTGATGCCTCCCGTTTACGAGGTGTTCGAACGCGTGGCCGATCTCTACGGCTACGTGTCCGTCGAGACCAACCGTTACTCAGTGCCTGAGCGGTTCGTCGGCCAAACGCTGAGCGTCTACAAGTATCCCGACGAAATTCAGATCTTCTGCCGCGGCACCCCCATTGCCACCCATCCGCGGCTCATCGACAAGCGCGATGCGCGCAGTACTTTGCCGCACCATCATGTCATCCCGCAACGCGCCCCACGCGCCCCCGCACTCGAAGAGAAGCTGTTGCGCGCAGCGCACCCGATCCTGGATCGATACGTCGCCGAACTGACCGAGCGCGCTCACGGGCGCGGCGTGCGCCAGTTGCGACGGCTGCTCGAGATGAAGCGCACCTATCCCGCCGAGCCGTTCCTCGCCGCCTTGACGCAGGCCCAGCAATTCGGCTTGTTCGATCTGGGGCGCCTGGAAACGCTGATCCTGAAGCAGGTCGCAGGCGATTTCTTCGATCTTCAGGCCCAAGCCGATGACGACGCGTGATCAGCTGCACGCGCTGCTCAAGCAACTGCGCTTAAACGGTATGGCCGCGGCGCTGGATGCCGAACTGGATCGGGCCGAGCGCGAGGCCACAGCGGGGCCCGAGCTCATCTATCGGCTGTTGAGTGAGCAGGCCGCCTATCAGCGCCAGAGAAGTCTTGCCCATCGTCTGCAGGAAGCGCACCTACCTTGGCAATGGACGCTCGAGTCTTTTCCCTTCGAACGCCAACCCGGCGTTAACAAATCCCAGATCCTGAGCCTCGCCGGGCTGGATTTCCTGCGCCGCGCCGAGAATATCCTGCTCATCGGCGAACCCGGTACTGGCAAAACGGGCATCGCCTTGGGCTTACTGCGCCAAGCTTGCCTGAACGGCTATAACGGGCGTTTCTACAACGCGCAGGTGCTGCTCGATGAACTGTATGCCTCGCTCGCTGACCGTTCCACCACCAAACTGATCACCCGTCTGAGTCGCTTTCGACCGTTACTTATCGACGAACTGGGGTACCTAAGCCTTAAACCCGAACAGATCAACGCCTTCTTCCGACTCATGGACCAGAGGTATAACCGCGTCTCGACGATTATCACAACGAATTTAGAAACATCGACCTGGTACGAATTGTTCCAGAAGAAGCCTCTGGTCGATGCGCTGCTCGATCGCCTGCAGCATCACTGCATCACCATCCGCATTAACGGCCCCTCGCTACGCAGTTCCGCTCCACCCCCACCTGCGACTTCGCCGAAGACAGCCTCGGCCCAGCCCTCAGATCAACAAGTGGCTATAAAGAAGAAGCCAAAGCGCGGGTGATTCAGTCACGCGGTTGTCTATTTCCCATTAGCCAACCATGAGCGATCCCGACGCTCTGTGGGCAGCGCATTGCCCGGCACCAAATCAAAAGGTCTGTGGATTTGTGAATTTCCGCGTTGCGCGCGGACCGGGTGCTTCCTGATGGACGAACCGGTGGACAACCCTGCGGGTTGCCCACCGGTATCGCCCACAGGACTCCACCCTAATTCACAAGCTCCACAGACCGCTATCAATCCGGTTTTAAGGAAGACCTCTCAAACCCCAGCGCACTTGCCATTCGACGCAGCGTCTTGCGGCAATCTACACACAGAACTGCGCACTCGCTGGGTCAATTCTATTGAGCACAAATGGCTCAGTTTTAATGAGCGGCGAGGGCCGCGCGGACCGGCCAATGAAATCAGAGAGTTATTGTGGGTTTGACGAGCCTTTCGGCCTGTCTTGGACGGCAGTGATAGCAATTCGAAACGCCAAGCCGAGCCTGTGCCTGGCGAATTGGTAAATTTACCCCGAATAGCCCTCGCGGTGCAGTCTTGCGGAGATTGGCGGGCGTGATAATGTGCAATGCATGC
>JAOUGR010000182.1 GCA_029857655.1 Gammaproteobacteria bacterium
GTGGCCGACAACGATATCTTTCCGGAGACGTTCCTGAATTTCCTCGGGTTCGAGGGGCGCCTGCGCGAGGTGTTCCTCGAGAAGCACGGCGAGATTCTCGAGGCGCAATGGTGGCGCGCCCTGCAGGAGCGGCTGCGCGGCGGCGATGTCGTCGAAGTATTGCCCTACCACCCGCACCGGGTGCGGGTCGCAAGCAGCCTCTAGGCTTCCGACACCCGCGAAAGCGCCGCGTCCAGATCCGCGATCAGGTCATCGCAGTCCTCGATGCCGATCGAAAGCCGGACCGTGCCGTCCGTGATGCCGCTGATCGCAGCCTGTTCCTTCGTTAGGCCGCGCGGGCGCAGCAGCTGCGCCGGCATCACCAGCGACTCGACCGACCCGAGACTCGGCGTGATCGCGAAGAATTCCAGCGTGTCCGCGAACACGCGGGCCGCCTCCAGGCCGCCCTCGAGGTTGAAGGTCACGATGGAGCCGAAATCATGCATCTGCTCCCGGGCAAGCGCATGGCGTGGATGGCCGGGGAGCCCCGGATAATTGACGCTCGCGACCGCCGCGTGGCCCGCGAGAAATCCGGCGATGCGCGCTGCGCTCGCGGCCTGCGCCTCATGGCGGAGGTAGTAGGTCTTCATGCCGCGCATCACCAGGAATGCCGCATGCGGATCCAGCAGCGCGCCCAGCAGCACCGCGTCACGCCGGATACCGCGGATCAACTCGTCGCGCGCGATGATCGCGCCGCCCATGACGTCGCCATGGCCGGACGCGTATTTGGTGAGGCTGTGCACGTAGATGTCGATGCCGTACTGGCCGTGGTTGTGAAAGCCGGCAAACGTATTGTCGAGCAGGGTCAGCGCGCCGTGGGCATGCGCAGCGCGCGTGATCCGCCCGATGTCGGCGATGCGGGTCACCGGATTGGTCGGGCTCTCGAACCAAACGAGCCGGGTCGGCCGCTCGGCGAGCACGCGTTCGATACCGGCGTCGTCCTCGACCGACAGCATCGTGTGCTCGACGCCGAAGCGGCCCAGCAGGCCCTGGATCAGCTGGCGGCTGGGTGTGTAGGTCTCGACAAAGCACAGGACATGCTCACCGGCGCGCGTGAGCGACAGCAGGCAGCCCGCCACGGCGGCCATGCCGGACCCGAACGCGACGCAGTCGTCACGCCCCTGCAGCTCCGCCAGCAGCTTCTCGAGCTGGCGGGTCGTCGGATTCGCGCGGCGGGTGTAGTAGTAGCCTTCCCGCTCGCCGCGGTAGGCGCGCATGGTCTCTTCGAGGTTCTCGAAGGCGAACTTGACCGTCTGATGGATGGGCGCGACCAGTGGCCGGTTGTCCGCGGGAAGCGCGGCTTCCGGCGGATGATTGACGCGCGTGCGGCCCTTCACCGGTGTTTCCGCAAAAGTGCCGCCAGGGTCCTCAGACCCTGGTGGTCCAGCCTGCCGGTGTCGGGACTTCTCCCTGCTGCATCGCGATGAGCGCGCTGCGCAGGCGGCGCGTCTGCGCGCCCACATCGCCGCTGCCGACCTTGTACTCGGTCCCGCCGGCGCGCACGAGCGACCCGACACCGGCCAGCACCGCAGCCGTGCCGGAAAGTGCGGCCTCGCCGTCTTTCACCCATTCGAGCATCTCGTCGACGGTAAACACACGCTCGTCAACCTTGAAGCCCATGTCCGGCGCGATCGTCAGCAGCGAGTCGCGCGTCACACCATGCAGGAATGTCTGGTCCAGGCTGCGCGTCAGGATCGTGCCCTCCCTGATCAGCAGGAAATTGGCGGCACCGGTCTCCTGGACTTCGCCGCCGGGGCAGAACAGCACCTGGTCTGCCTGGTGCTTCTGCCTGGCTGTCGTGGTCGGGCCCATCGCCGCTGCATAGTTGCCGCCGGTCTTGATCATCCCGAGCTGCGAGGCGCAACGCGTGGCCCGCTCCTCTACATAAATGCGCAATGCCTTCGGGCCTTTCGAAAAATAATCCCAGACCGGGCTCGCAAGCACGATCAGCATGGCTTCCGTCGGCGGCGTCGTCGCGCCGCCAATACTCGCACCCAGGCCAAAAAGCATCGGGCGCAGGTAGAGCGCACCCGGCGCCTCCGGCACTTCATTGCGCACCCGGTCCACGACCGCGGTGACCATTGCCGCAAGCTGGGCTGCATCGGGTTCCGGCATCACGAGCCCGCGCGCGCTCTGGCGCATGCGCGTAATGTGGCGGTCCATCCGGAAGATGTTGATGCTGCCATCGGCCCAGCGGTAGGCCTTGAAACCCTCAAAGCAGCTGCTGCCATAATGCAGCGCGTGCGCCGCCGGGCTGATCTCGATCGGCCCGAACTTGCGCAATTCGTGTGCCGACCACTTCCCGTCGCGGAAGCTGGCGACCGCCATCGTACTTGCCATCTTCGTGCCAAATGCAGGGCGGGTCGTGGTGTCGGTTGCGGTCCTGGAATGCATGACCTGTGCGTTCATGAGGTGGTCAATCCTGTATGAAGATGGTTGCGGGGTGCTCCAGGCGCTCCTTCAGCGCCTGGATCATGGCCGCTGCGTCGAAACCGTCGACGAAGCGATGATCAAACGATGACGAAAGATTCATGATCCGGCGTATCGCGATCGCGCCATTCACGACGACCGGTCGATCAACCGCCTTGTTGACGCCGATGATCGCGACTTCGGGCGCATTGATGACGGGCGTCGAGGCGATCCCGCCGAGCCTGCCGAGACTGGTCACGGTGATCGTGGATCCCGTGAGCTCCTCGCGGCTTGACTTGTTGCTGCGCGCGCCTTCGGACAGGCGCCGGATCTCCAGCGCAAGATCGGCGAGAGATCTTGCCTCGGCATTGCGCAGGACCGGCACTTTCAGGCCGTCCGGCGTCTGGGTCGCGATGCCGACGTGAACTGCACGATGCCTGACGATCGTATTGCGCTCGGCATCGTAAATGGCATTGCACTGCGGGAACTGCACCAGCACCCGGGTGAGCGCGGTCACGAGGAATGGCAGGTAAGTCAGGGACGGCGTGCCTTTTGCAAGGCGCGAATTCAGGTGCTGCCTTAGCGCTTCCAGCTCAGTGACGTCCACCTCTTCGACATAGGCGAAGTGCGGGATGTTGCGCTTGGACTCGCTCATGCGCTGCGCGATCAGGCGGCGCACGCCGATGACCTTGATCTCCTCGGTGCCCTCGCGCGTCGTGCGAAGCGCCGGCCGGATCACCGTATCGCCCGATCCGTTGATCACCGCCTCGAGGTCCTGCGCCGATATCCGCCCGCCCGGACCGGAACCGCTGACGGTTGCGAGGTCGATTCCAGCGATATGTGCCTTACGGCGTGTTGCCGGGGATGCCATGACGCGACCCAATGACGCCGCTGCCGCAGTCGCGGCTGGCGCGGGGCGCTCGATTGCCGCCGGCGGGGTCGTTGCCGCCGCACCGCCCGCCGTTTCAAAAGCGATCAATTCGGACCCGACAGGGACCATGTCGCCGGGCTGACCGGTGATCGAGACGACCTTGCCGCTGACCGGCGCCGGAATCTCGACCGCGGCTTTGTCGGTCATGACCTCGGCGATGATCTGGTCCTCGGTGACCGAATCACCGACCTTGACCTTCCACTCGACGACCTCAGCGGCGACCGTTCCTTCGCCAAGGTCCGGCATCTTGAAGACAAAGCGGCTCATGCGGCCTCCATGACGGTCTTCAGCGCCTTCGCGACGCGCGCCTGTCCCGGAAAATACTCCCACTCGAAGGCGTGTGGATAAGGTGTGTCCCAGCCCGCCACGCGCACGATCGGTGCCTGCAGGTTCCAGAAGCATTCTTCCTGGATGGTCGCCGACAATTCGGCACCGAAGCCGGCGAATCGGGTCGCTTCGTGGACAATCACGCAACGGCCAGTGCGGGCGACCGAGCCGCAGATCGTATCGGTATCGAGCGGCACCATGCTGCGCACGTCGATGATCTCCGCATCAAGCCCCAGCTTGCGGGCGGTGGCCTCGGATACGTGGACCATGGTGCCATAGGTGACGATTGTCAGGGCGCTCCCGCTCCTGACGATTTCCGCCTTGCCGATCGGCACGGTGTAGTGCCCGTCGGGCACCTCGCCTTTCGGATGCGCGCTCCACGGCACGGCGGGCTTGTCCGGCTCGCCGTCGAAGGGCCCGTTGTAGATTCGTTTCGGCTCGAAAAAGATTACCGGGTCGTCATCCTCGATCGATGCGATCAGGAGACCCTTGGCGTCGTAGGGATTCGACGGCATCACGACCTTGAGGCCGGCGACATGCGCGAACAGGGCCTCAGGGCTCTGCGAATGGGTCTGGCCACCGCGGATGCCACCGCCGGAGGGCGTGCGCACGGTGACGGGAGCGAAGAAATCGCCCGCGCTGCGATAGCGCAGGCGCGCAAGCTCGCTGACGATCTGGTCATAGCCCGGGTAGATGTAGTCCGCGAACTGGATCTCCGCCACCGGCCGCAGGCCGTTCACGGCCATGCCGATCGCCGCAGCGATGATTCCGCCCTCGGCGATCGGCGTATCGAGCACGCGGTGCTCGCCATACTTGCGCTGCAGGCCTTCAGTACAGCGAAACACGCCGCCGAAGTAGCCGACGTCCTCGCCCATCACGACGACTGAGGGATCGCGACCCAGCATGATGTCCATCGCCGAATTCAGGGCATGGATCATGTTTCTCTGTGCCATGACTTAAGTCCGCTCCAGCTCG
>JAOUGR010000184.1 GCA_029857655.1 Gammaproteobacteria bacterium
ATTGCCGGTAGTTTCCAGCCACCGACACCGGCGGGCAATCCGAAGCGCCACCAAAGCACGACGCGGAACACGGCGCCAACCGTCACGAAGGACGCGGCCAGCGCGAATACCGGTTGATATCGCCGCAAGGCGGGAATTTCAGACAGGACCAAACAGCCTCCAGTCGGCCGGGCGCCGCGAGGGAAGGCGCAGACCCGGGGCGGGCGCGCCGGCTACGTGCCCGTCACGATGGATTAGACGGGCGATCAGTGGCAAGTCAATCGGTCGGGTGCGGGCTGGAATGACAGGGTCAGTTGGCGACGGCGACCGTCGCTGCAAGCTCAACGGCCCGGCGCCGCGACTCGAGCCACGACCACAGCTGCTCCCATTGCAGAAGTTCGGGATGGACTCGCGTCGCATTCAGGTCGTGAATTCCCTTGCCGAGTTCACCCGCATACACGTAACTCTGCGAATCGCGCAGCGTCGTGACCACGGGAATCTGCAGCTGGTCGAGGAACCGCATCAATGTGCGGCAGATGATCGTGTTCGGCTTCACACGATTCGCGATCACGCCGAGGCGATTCTCGCGCCGCTTGATCTTGCCCGAAATCAGCAAGTGCCCGATGCAACGGGAACAGGCGTGGATGTCGGCATCCGAAGGCATCACCGGCACCAGCACTGCATCGGCATCCTTGACGTGTTCGATAAAGTGCTGGGTCTGCAGTGCGGCCGGGGTATCGACGATTACGGGGTCGGCGTCATGCGGTACCCGCAACTGGAAGCTGCGCGTGACGGCAATCGTGCGTGCATAGGCGGCGACACCATGAATCTTTGGAAGATCGGGCGCGCGCTTTTCGAGCCAGCGCGTGCTGGTGCCCTGCGGATCGAAATCCATCAGCGCAGGATGGAAGCCGCGGGCCGCGTACAGCGCCGCCAGCCCGGTCGCAACTGTGGATTTGCCGGAACCGCCCTTCGGATTCAGCACGACAATACGAAACATGGCACCCTCGAAGCCGTCGATCAGCGTACGCCCGTGGCAGGCAGTGGCGCAAGGGTGGGAGGGCAGGGGTGCAAAGGCGGGGCCGGCGACCTTGCCTGGCCCGGTATTGCGTCAGCCGCGAAGCAGCTAAGCGTGGATGTGGCAAGTGCCATCGTAGCCAAGGTGCACGCCAAAGACGCCGCTATTCAAGCAGCTTGATCAGCGAAGCGTCCTTGGAGAGACGCGCGATATCGAGGGCGGTCTGGCTGTCATTGTTTCGAACGCGCGTGTTGGCACTAGCCGAGAGCAGGTTTTTCGCGCATGCGAGGCAGCGGGCCTTGACGCCGAGCATCAAGGCCGTGTCACCGTGCGCGTTGACAGCGTCAACCGGGGCGCGGGCAGCGACCAGGAGTGGGATGAGCCCTGCCTCGCGCGATGCAGCGGCGACATGCAGCACGCTGTTCCCATCGCGTGACTTGAGGCGGGCATCCGCGCCGGCCTTTAGCAGTGCCTCCACGGCCGCCCGGTGCCCGCGACTGACCGCGACCGCGAGCGGCGTGTTGCCTTCGTCGTCTTCCGCATTCACTGCGGAACGCGGCGCCAGCGCGACCACGGCAAGCGGCGCGCCCTGGCTCGCAGCGTGCCAGAGCGGCGTGCGCCTGTGCTTGTCCATCGCTTCCGGACGCGCGCCGGCAGCAAGCAAAGCCTTGATCGTATCGGCCTTGTTTGCCGCCGCAGCCGACATCAGGGGCGTCATTCCGGAGGAGTCACTCATGTTGGGATCGGCGCCCGCGTCGACCAGCGTCCCGATCGCATCGGCGCTGGCAGACTCAATCGCGACCATCAGCACCGGCTCACCTCCTGCCTGCCGCACGCGCGCGTCCGCGCCAGCGCGTATCAGTCGGCGCGCTGCATCGACCTGACCCGCGCGCAGTGCAAGTCCCAGGGCGGTCCAGCCGGCGTGATCCCGGATATCGATGGCGGCGCCGGCGGCGAGCAGCGCCTCGACGGCGGTCACCTTGCCGGCACGTGCAGCAATGGCGAGAGCCGTCATGCCCTGGGCATCGGTCGCATTCCTGTCGTCACCAGCGGCCAGGCGCTGACGCAGCGAGACAAGGTCACCGCTTTCCGCGGCGATCATCAGCTTCGACTGGCCCGCATGGAGTGTGCCGATCCGGGATGGGTCGGCGGTCGCACGCCGGATTTCGACACCGAGCTGCCGGGCAAGATCCGTATGACCGCCACGCGCCGCATGGTCTCCCGCACGCAGTCCGCCGGCGTCATGCAACTCGCGGTCCGCGCCGGCTGCCAGCAGCCGCTCGCACAATTCGAGCGAACCTGCGCTCGCCGCGAGCATCAGAGGCGTCGTGCCAGATCGACTGGCCGCGTCGACGGGCGCGCCCCGGTCGAGCAGCAGCGACAGCAATTCCTTGTCGCCACTGCGCGCGGCCAACAGCAGGGGCGTTTCACCGCTTCGATCGGCCATGGCAAGGGACGCGCCGCGGCCCACGAGTTCGCGCGCAATATCCAGGTGACCTGATTCGATTGCGAGCATCAGCGACGTGCGGCCGTATTCGTCCGTGGCATCGATTGGCTGCGAGTCCAGCAGGCGGCGGACCAGTACCAGGTCACCGGACCGCGTCGCGCGCAGCAGGTGTTCGGCAGTGGGTGCGGCCGCGCCCTTCGCTTCGTTGGTCGAAGCAGCTGGCGGCGCATAACCTGCGCTGCGTGCCGCTGCCCGCCATTCTTCCGCCTTTCGCGCCGATATCTTGCACTCGCCCGACTCGAGCATCGCAGCAAGACCGCCGGCCGCGCGTGCGTGACCGGCTGTCGCCGCACTTTCAAGCAACCGGCAGGCCTGGGGGAGGTCGCGGGCGATGCCGCGGCCGTAGCGAAGCAGCTGCGACAATTGGAACGATGCTTCCGTATCGCCGGCAATGGAAAGCGGACGAAGCAAGCTGACGGCGCGTTCGTATTCATGCCGGCGGATGGCATCACGTGCCGGCTCCAGGTCGGCGGCCAGCGCGGGACAAATAGCGATGATCAGCAGTGAGCCGAGGGCGGCTGACGCGCAGCGCATCAAACGGTTCCGAACTTCGTATCGATCTCGATGCCGACCGAGCGCAGGAAATCGGTCGGCAATACGCCACCGGCGCTGATGATCACCGCGTCATTCTCCACCTTTCGGACAGTGCCATCAGCTTGCAGCGCGATCGACTGCGGCTCGATCGATTGAACCTGTGACTTAAGTATTACCTTCAGCCGGCCCATTTTTTGGGCGGCCGCAATACGCTCCCGATTGCGGGTCTTGGCGCGGCCAAAGGCATCGCCGCGATGCGACAGGATGACACTCCCGGTCTTGGCGACCTCGGCGATGCTGGCCGCCGCCTCCAGGGCGCTGTCTCCGCCGCCGACCACCAGCACCCGCTGGGAGGCATACTGTTCCGGCTCGATCAACCGATAGGTGACTTTCGGCAGGTCTTCACCGGTAACGCCGAGTTTGCGCGGCGTGCCACGCCGCCCGATGGCGAGCAGGACGCTCTTGGTACGGTGCTCGCCACTCGTGCTGCGCACGACGAAGCCATCGCCGACGCGCTCGATCGTCTCGACGCGCTCACGGTAGCTGATCTTCAGCTTGGTCTTTTTCTCGATGCTTTGCCAGAGGTCGAGCAAGTCCTCCTTGCTCGTGGTGCGCAACTTGATGTCCCCTACGATCGGCAGGCGCGCCGGTTGGGTCATCACGATTTTTCCGCGCGGGTACTGGAACACGCAGCCGCCGAGCGATTCCTGCTCGAGCGTCACGAAGCGCATGCGTCGCTCCAGCGCAGCAAGCGACGCCGAGAATCCGGCCGGGCCTGCGCCGATTATCACGAGGTCGAGTTTCTCGGGACCACGCGGGCGCCGCGCCTGGATCTGCTCCACCGCCTGACGGCCCTGTTCGATCGCATTGCGAATCAATCCCATTCCGCCCAGCTCACCCGCGACAAAGATGCCCGGCACGTTGGTCTCGAACCATGGCGTCAGCCGCGGCAGATCCACACCGCGCGTCGCCGTGCCGAATACGAGCTGGATGGCTCCTACGGGACATGCGACACGGCAGGCTCCATGTCCGATGCAATCGGCGGGACCAACCAACTGGGCCTTGCCATTGATCATGCCCAGCACATGGTGCTCGGGTTGTTCGGGGCAGGCCTTGATGCAGGACCCGCAGCCGATGCAGGTCAGTGTGTCAACAATCGGGTGAAGTGATGGTGGCTCCGACAAGCCAGCCTGCTCAGCATCGCGACGCGTGCGAAGGCTGCTGTCATGCAGTCTTTTCCGCCGCCATGAGTAAATTCCCAGGACGAACGCTATCGGTACCAGGTAGACGAGCAGTTCCATTGAATCCAGCAGCGCGGCCGGGCAATCGCGCGTTCAGAAGTTGATCGGGAAGCTGGCGCCTCGCCCGGATTCATGTCAAATCGGTAGCGATGGTTTCTTGCGACAGTTCACATAAACGCGTGTGTTGCAAATTCAAATGCGAACGACTCGCATCATCGAGTGCTGCATGTCGCATCATGGCGACATCGCAATTCGCATGTGCATGCCTGACTGCCAAGATACTAGCCCTAATTGTCTCGAACCGTGGATTAAGTGAAGTACACCAAGGCGTTGTTCGGCGTCGCTCTGGCGGGCGGCCTTGTGGCTGCTGCGATCGCGTTCCTGCGTCC
>JAOUGR010000183.1 GCA_029857655.1 Gammaproteobacteria bacterium
TCCCACGCTTCGGCGTCAAACGCGGCGAACCACTCCCGCAGCTCCGTCATTTCCTCGGGAGACAGGTCCTTGATTTCGCGCTCGATCTTCTCAACCTTGCCCATCTTCGCAGTATAGCGCACCGAGGTTATCTGACGGCTAACGTCCGCGTTGAGCGGCGCGCCACTCCGGGTGCCGCCAAAGCGCACGCCGCTGATTGGCGCGTCCGCTCTCGAACGCGTTGTTAGGCCACCACATTATTTGCAGATCATCTTGCCGAAAAAGATGCGAACAATGAATGAGGGTACACAGAACCCCGTGCTCACGTTCACGAAGGCAGCAGCCACAAGCGACCAACCGACGATATAGCCGACCATGGGCATGCCTGCCTGAAAGCCCCATGCAGCTGCAATAAGCATGATCGTCGCTAAAGCACAGGCGAAGTGCCGACGGGCCTGGTAGCGGGGCAGCGCTGGTGTGCCTAGCAGATGGCGCAGGCCATAGTTGTAGAAGACATCAAAAGGATGCCCCGGCAGAATTGCGCCCAGTGCCGCAAAGGGCACCAATGCCCACAGAATCATTGGCGAAGCGAGCGCTGTCCCCACGGCCGCCCAAACCATGCAGATGGCTGGCGACAGCCGCAACGGATAATTGATCTGCGCGTATGTATTGTCATCCAAGCCGCAGAAGCCCTGAGCCTGGATTCTTTCGCGTACAGTTGCAGTGATCGTTGACATGACGGACCTCCTGAATGTGGTGGCCTAACGTTCTCAATCGGCGGCGGGCCGCCACGCGGCGCCTGCAAAGCACCGCGGCGCGTGGCCCGTCCGCTGCATTGACGGGTTAGAGCGCTCTCTTTCGATACAGCGCGGCATGCTCTAGTGTGTACTCGGGCAATGGGCCAGCCAAGATTTCAGCGCCTGCGAGGTTTCGTGGGTGTTTGAGGTACGCGTGTACAAGCAACTCATCTTCGGGTTCTATGGTTTGTGATCTGACTGTG
This sequence comes from Gammaproteobacteria bacterium, assembly GCA_029857655.1. Lineage (GTDB taxonomy): Bacteria > Pseudomonadota > Gammaproteobacteria > Steroidobacterales > Steroidobacteraceae > SCUD01. The sequence goes on from JAOUGR010000183.1 coordinate 980, forward strand.
ATCTGAATTCGTTCGTACCCATCCGGCGCGCTCACTCGTTGGAGGATATCCATCCGCCCAAGAACTTCGGGTTTCACCTCGAAGACCTGACCAACTACCGGTTCCCCCTCACCGAACGTGTTGACCATCCATGGCGAGTGACGTTCACCGACAAGATAGAGCGGGTAGCGGTCCGTCGTGACAAAGGCACCTGGAATTCTCGTTCCGGTGTTCGTGCCGAAGTTCGGGAAGCCTTCTTTGAGGGTGCCGTAGACGAAGACGCGTGTATGCATTGAGCGCTCTAACGTTCGAGCTAAGCTGCACGCGGAGGCATGCGGCCCAAGCCCAGTGTGTGACGAAAGTGGAACTGGCACACGCTGGGCTTGGGCCGCATGCCGTAGCGTGTCAGCTTGAGCGAGGGGTTAGGCGTCATTGCGGTGCGACTCGTGGGCGTTGCCTTTGCGAGATGGAATCCGGCTACCGCCACAAGACGCTAAGTGGCTGCGGCATCCAGGGGAACTTGCACTTCGCGAAGCGCCAAGGTAGCCGATCAAGCAGATAATCAACCGCTGAAGGCGTAACGTAGAGCTGCCAGCACCCTTCGCCTTGCACCAAGCTCCCTTCGCGTTGCAGAAAGGTGTTGCGCAAACCTTCTACCGACGTTTGTCCGAGGGCCGTCCAGTGGGTGATCATTGCCCCAAGTAAGCCGTCTATCGCCTGCCGTTCCGTCGCGGATGGCGAAACCGGCGCATCGCTTGGCCTAGCAAGGGGCAGACCACAGAGGAGTCGATCGAGCGCGGATGTGTGTCCATCGGGTTCCTGCTCACCAAAGGCGAGAAAGTGCATCAAGTGCGCAGCACGCTCAGCGTCGGGGTTGCCGTGCTCCAGCACCAAGCCAAGCATCGTCCAGAGGCGCAACAGGTAAGGAGTCGCTAGGACAACGCCTGCACCTCGGAAGACGATGGTGTCCGCGCTCGGAAGGTCGTGTGGCATCGCGAAGGGGTGAGACATGACGCCTAACGTAGAGGCAACCTGCCCGCGTAGGTGAGGCAGCCTGGCCGGACGGCCGACAATGTGCCGAGGCGGCTGGACGGCCAGGCTGCCTTGCCATAGCGGGTCAGGTTGACCGACATGTTAGGCCTCAGCCTGATTCTCTGAAATGCGAATGTCGTAGTGCTGTGATCGAAGATCGAATCGAGCAAGCAACTCCCGAGCTTTGGGCGGGACTACGCAGGCCTCGTAGTCGTCTCCGGCAAACTGCTTCACGGCTTCAATGCTCTTGAAGCGCATGATGGTGACGAACTCAACCTCAGTCCCTACCGGTCGTCGAAGCATCTGTATGTCGACGAAGCCTGGTATGCGGCGACTCTTGATGCCGACGAAGATCTCCTTGCGAAGTAGGTCTTCGTATGGATCTGCGTTTGCAGGTGACGTCCAGCCATGCCAGATTCGCGAGATCACAATACCTCCTATGCGATCGAGCGTTGCGTACGTTTGTGAATCCTGAGGGAATGCAGGTAGTCCGAAGGGCTCACGGCAGGATACGCCTGTGCTGGTTGTTCTGAGGCCTAACGTGGAAGTGTGCGGCGCGGCGGGTGTGGCACACGATGAAGCAAGGCGCTTGCCGCCGCGTCCGACACCACTGCCAGGTTATGTGGCATTAGAGCTGATACCTCGCGATGTCCAGCGCTCCATGGAATACGCCAAGGATGTCGATATTGCCGTCGTCCTTGATGAGGTACGCGATTCGGTAGTGCCCGTAAGGAAGTACCCTGACATGGCGCGACGACGCGGCGTATCGGGAGCCTAGCTGCGGAAAGCGCCTGAGATCCTGCGCCCGCTCGTAGATGCCTTGGACGGTGCGCGCCGCGGCTTGCGGGTCGTCCGCGGCGATGTACTCAAAGATGTCCTCAAGCCAGCGCTGGGCCTCGAGCGTCCAGGCTATTTCTGCCATGAGCGGATGCGGTGGCCCATGTCTTCATTCGACATCGTGCGCTTGGCATCCGAATCGGCTAGACCTCGTTCAACCATGACGTGAAATGCAAGCTCGCGGACGATCTCTTCCCGCGAGCTATCGTCGGGTTGTCCCGCGATGAGGCGGGCGAGCTCTTCTTTGGCGGTGGACATGGCTGGTGCCTCCGATCTGCCTCAATTCTGCCCGAGTCCGGGGGCGTTCGCTAATGCCACATAACGTGGCGCTCAGCCGCGCGCTTCAGCGCGTCGGCTGCAGCCGCAAGTTATGCCGCAGATCGAAGATGGTCTTCCCATCCCGGGAACACCAGCACGGCAGGATGGCACTTGAGCGCCTTGGCGAGCACCTTGGCACGCTCGACGCCTAGGCGGACGCGGTCATTCTCGATAGCCGAGAGGGTGGCTTGGGCGATGCCAGTGCGCTCCGCGAGCTGGTTCTGGCTCAGTCCCTGCAGCTCACGGATAATGCGCACAGACTCGCCCACCGAGACGGTGACGCGTTTCTTTGCGGTACGGAACTGGCTCACTTACGGTCTCCGATAGTCATGGGCGGTGATCGATATCACCTGAAACAACTGCTGATCCGGCACAGCGCGGTAGAAGATCCGCCACTGCAGCCCCAGCCGCGAAGAGCGATGACCTTTCCACTCTCCCGATAAGGCCTCGTCGTTGAAGCCCTTGATGAGCCGCAACCCAGGCGGGCCAGACAGCACCGCTATGTCTTTCCATTTCTCGTAGCGCTTGAGGATCTCCCGGGGCGCCGACGCCAGCTGCTTGTCGACCCGTCGATGCTCCTCGATGCGCCACATGTCGCATTGTGCCTATACCAAATATGGCATGTCAAGCTCGGCCGCCTTCTGCGGCATAACGTTCGCGTTTTGCCGCGCCGCGCGCAGCGCGTAGCGCGGAGTGAAAGGCGTCGCTCAACAACGCGCTGTTATGCCGCATCATGGCTCGGCCACTTGATCTATGGAAGGCTCGGCCGAGAGAATGTCTGAGACATGCCGCCCCAGATCGCCCAGCGCGGGCTCCACGTTGATGCGCTTGAACAATCCTGCGAGAAGAGAGGGCTCGGCCGTGACCATGCATGACCAGGTTACGTCCTTTCCGTTGGGCGGTGGATCCCCGGGCTTGGACTTTTCGTAGTCGTGCACGCTGACACACCCGACCCAGAGCATGAAGGGCTTGCGCGCGCACATCACACACCAACCCCAGTCTTCGGGTATGACCTCTTCGACCGCGTACCCCTTGGCCATGAGCTGCGTCCGCAGCCAGTTCGCTAGCTGCTTGCCGTAGCACAGAGGGTTGGTCTCCTCGTCCTCGCCTGGCTCGATCGCGAACAGATCGGACTTGAACCAAAACTGCGCTCCAATCTTATGCGGCATAACGCTGCAGTTGAGCGGCCGCGCGCTGCCGTGTGAAGCGCGACGCGAGCGCATAATGAAATGGAGCGCTCGCGGCGTCGCCGCGATGCCGTATGACGGTCCGCTCCAATTGCTTGTTCGGCGACTGGCACAACGGTGGAATAGAGCCGCCTTTCATCGCCTAGCTCGATTTGCGGTGGTGCTTAGATCCACCTCGACTAGCTGCCGAAACTCACTACGCGCCTTAGCATCCGGAATAGATGCCACGAGATCTGCCTCATAGCGTTGAACGAAAGCTTCTGAGCCTCGCCCTGCTGCAACGATGAAAGCCCTTTGTCGCAAGTCATCGATCATGCGCCAAGCAGCATCTGAAAT
>JAOUGR010000185.1 GCA_029857655.1 Gammaproteobacteria bacterium
GTTGCCCGTCTCCGTGTTCGAGCGTGCGCAGAACGCCTACTTCAATACGCTGGCGATGGTGGACGCCGACGGCAGCCTGCTCGGGATCTACCGCAAATCGCATATCCCGGAGAGCCCCGGCTATCACGAGAAATTCTACTTTTCACCGGGCAACACCGGATTCAGGGTCTGGCCGACGCGCTTCGGCACACTGGGTGTCGCGGTCTGCTGGGACCAATGGTTTCCGGAATGCGCGCGTGCGATGGCACTGATGGGTGCCGAGATTCTCCTGTATCCGACCGCGATCGGCTCCGAGCCGCAGGACCCGGCGCTTGATTCACGCTGGCACTGGCAACGCACGATGCAGGGCCACGCGGCGGCGAATGTGATGCCGCTCGTCGCCTCAAACCGCATCGGCAAGGAGCGGGGCGAGAAAGTCGAAATGTCTTTTTACGGGCATTCATTTATCGTGGATCACACGGGCGAAGTTGTCGCGCAGGCCGATGACCACAGTGAATCCATCCTGACGTCGACATTCGATCTCGAGGAGATTCGCGGCTATCGCCATGCCTGGGGCGTGTTCCGCGATCGGCGGCCCGATCTTTACGGCCCGCTGCTGACGATGGACGGTGCAGCCGATTGACGCGCCGCTCGCGGGCGAGGTCGCCTGCGTCGACCTCGAGACGACGGGCGGCAACGCACTGCGCGACCGCGTCATGGAAGTGGGCATCGTGCTGCTGTCCGGCGACCGCGTAGTCGAGGAGTACTCGACGCTCGTCAATCCCGGCGTGCGCATCCCGTTCGCGATCCAGCAGTTCACGGGAATCACCGATGACATGGTGGCCGACGCGCCGCCATTCGCCGCCGTCTGCGACGACATCCTGCGACGGCTCGAGGGCCGGCTGTTCGTCGCCCACAATGCCCGCTTCGACTACGGGTTCCTGCGCGGTGAGTTCCGGCGCATGGGCCGCCGCTTCCGCGCGCCCGTGCTGTGCACGGTCAGGCTCTCCCGCGCACTGACGCCGGGTGAGCGCGGCCACAATCTCGACGCCGTGATGGCGCGCTATGGCATCCACTGTGCCGCGCGTCATCGGGCACTCGGCGATGCACAGGTGCTCGCGGAATTGCTGCGTATTGCGCGCGGGCGATGGCCGCCCGCCGAGCTCGACCCTATTGTGAAGCATCTGATGCAGGCCCCGCGGCTTCCGCCGCAGCTCGATGCGGGGCTCGTCGACGAGCTGCCCGAGGGGCCCGGCGTTTACCTGTTTCACGGCGAGGGAGATGCACTGCTGTATGTCGGCAAGGCGAAGAACATCCAGTCGCGGGTGCTGGCGCATTTCGCGGCCAATCAACGTTCACGCAGGGCGACGGAACTCTCGCGCCTGGTGCGGCGCATCGAATGGATCGCGACCGCGGGCGAGTTCGGCGCGCTGATCACGGAGGCGCGCCTGATCAAGGAGCGGCGTCCGCTCCTGAATCGCCGGCTGCGGGAGAGCCCGACGCTGTGGGCCATCCGGCTTGTCGATGATGCGGAGCGCCTGCGCGTTGGCATCTCGGAACTCGATCCGGACACGGACGGGAACGAAAGTTATGGCATGTTCCGCAGCCGCGGCGATGCCGGGCGCGCACTCACGGGCATGGTCCGCGACCACGCCCTGTGTGCCAGGCAACTGGGCCTTGAGGAAGGCGATGGATCCTGCTTCGCCTTCCAGCTCGGGCACTGCCGGGGCGCCTGCATCGGCAAAGAACCCGCACTGGTCCACTCAGTCCGCGTGCGCCTGGCATTCGCACGACTGAAACGCCGCGACTGGCCATTTTCAGGTCCGGTGGGCATGCGCGAGCGCGACTGGAGCGGTGCCGAGGAAGTCCACGTATTCGACCGCTGGTGCTATTTGGGCAGTTTCCATGGCGGCGCCGAACCGGAAGATCTCCAGCGCAGCCCAGGACATTTCGATCAGGACATCTATCGGATCCTGTTGCGAGCGTTCGAAAGGCCGACGCGCGGCCTGCAGATGATCGAGCTTGGCCGTTCATGAGCGCCAACCCCCTGTTCGTGACCGCCGCAACCGGCACTGTCGACCTGCTGGGCGCCGAGTTGACGGCGCTCGGCGTCAGGGAACTGCGCGAAGTGCAGGGGGGCACGGCCTGCACGGCGACGCTCGCCGACGCCTATCGCGCCTGTCTCTGGTCGCGGGTCGGCCTGCGCGTGCTGTGGCGCATTTCGGAGTTCCCGGTTGCGAACGACCGCGAGCTGTACGACGGCATCCGCGCTGTCGACTGGTCGGAGCACATGGGAGAGACCGACACGCTGGCGGTCGATTTCTCGGGAAGCGTACCCGGCATCGACCACACACAGTTCGGCGCGCAGCGGGTCAAGGATGCAATCGTGGACCAGTTCCGCGACAAGACCGGAGCGCGCCCGTCGGTGGATCGTGCGGCACCTGCGCTCCGGATCAACGTGCACATCGGGCGCGGCACGGCGGCTGTCGCAATCGATCTTTCCGGTGACAGCCTGCACCGGCGCGGCTATCGGGGCGGGCAGGGCGCTGCACCGCTCAAGGAATATCTTGCAGCCGCCATCCTGCTGCGCGCCGGCTGGCCGGCAATCGCGGAGGCTGGCGGCTATTTCGTCGATCCGCTGTGCGGCTCCGGCACACTGCCAATCGAGGCCGCACTGATTGCAGCCGACATTGCGCCCGGGCTCACGAGGGCGCGCTTCGGCTTCGAGCACTGGCGGCGGCACGACGCAAAGTTGTGGAACGACATGCGAGCGGAAGCGGTGTCGCGCGGCGCCATCGATCGACTCGCGCGGGGGCGCATCCGTGGCTACGATCGCGATCCCGTGGTGCTCAAGGACGCGGTGGCGAATGCCGCCCGCGCAGGCTTCGGCGAGTTGCTCGAATTTCACCGGTGCGAACTGGGCGCTCTGCCGGTTGCGCCGGCGCCGTACGGCCTGATCGCAGTCAATCCGCCCTACGGCGAGCGCCTCGGCGAGACCGAGGCGCTGCGCGAACTGTATGGGCTTCTCGGCAAGCGACTGCGCGAGGGTTATCTGGGCTGGGAGGCGGCCGTTTTCACCGGCAACCCGGCGCTCGGGCGCGAACTCGGGATCAATGCACGGCGCACGCACCGGATGATGAATGGCCCGATCGAGTGCAGGTTGCTGCGGATCAGGATCGAGCCGGCGGAATTCGACCGCCCCTACGAACCGGGCCGGCCGCCGCCCATCGACGCCGAGGCCGCGCGACTGCGGCCCGGCGCCCGGATGTTCGCGAACCGCCTGCGCAAGAATTTCAAAGGGCGTTCCCGCTGGGCGCGCCGGGAAGGCATCTCCTGCTTTCGCATCTATGACGCAGACATGCCCGAGTATTCATTTGCGATCGATCAGTACCAGGCGGATTCCGAAGGATTTGGCGGGCGTTGGCTGTACGTGCAGGAGTACGCGCCACCGGCGACGGTGGACCGTGAGAAGGCTCGCGCGCGCCGCGAAGAGGCGTTGTCGATGATGCCCGAAGTGGCCGGACTGGCGATGGATGACGTCTACTGGCGCACGCGGCGGCCGCAGAAGGGCGGCGGGCAGTACGAGGCGCTCGACGACAGCCGCGAACGCGTAGTCGTCGAAGAGGCAGGGCTGAAATTTCTCGTGAACTTCACCGATTACCTCGACACGGGCCTGTTCCTAGATCATCGTATCACCCGCGCGCGCATCCGCGATACGGCGAAGGGCAGGCGATTCCTGAACCTGTTCTGCTACACGGGCACCGCCAGCGTGTACGCGGCAGCCGGCGGCGCGAGCACAACGACATCCGTGGACATGTCGCGCACCTACCTTGACTGGGCGCGCAGCAACATGGAGATCAACGGTTTTCGCGGCAAGGACCACGAATTCGTGCAGGCCGACTGCCTGCAGTGGCTGGCCGAGGATGATGGCAGGCGCTACGACCTGATCTTCCTTGATCCCCCGACATTCTCAAACTCCAAGCGCATGCAGGGTGAGTTCGACGTCCAGCGCGACCACATCGCGCTGATTCGCTCAACTCTCGTGCGGCTCGCGCCGGCGGGGTTGTTGCTGTTCTCGACCAATTTCCGGAAGTTCAAGCTGGATGCGGATGCGCTGTCAGATGTCTCGGTCACCGACATCACGCAAGAGACCATTCCGCTGGATTTCGAGCGCGACGCTCGCGTGCATCAGAGTTTTGAAATCCGCGGGCCGTAGTGGCCACGGAGTCACTCGCTGCCGTCGTCCTCGGTTTCCCGGTCGCCGCAATCGTCGGACTGCGTGGCTTCGCCGAGCCTGGTCAGCGCCGCTTCATTCTTGCGGTAGAATTCGACGTTGGTCATTGAAACGCCGGCTGGTAATTTGGCGCCTGCCTGATTCATTGCCCAGGAAGCCATGCCCGCCTGGAAAATCGACATCGAGAACACGATGTATTCGCGGGCCGTCATTCCTGCGGACTGGAACGCCGCCTTCGCACCAGGCACGGCATTGATTTTTGCCTCCAGCTGGTCGATCGATTTCCCATTGTCCTCATCGCTGTCCTCATCACTGTCCTCATCGCAGTCGCCGGACTGCTGTTTCGCAATCGAGCCGAGCGCCGCGATCGCATTCGTGTAACGCGCGAGACCCGCGTCCGTCAGCACGTAGGCATTGATCTCCTGCGTGTCGCCGTC
>JAOUGR010000186.1 GCA_029857655.1 Gammaproteobacteria bacterium
GCACGCAACTTCCGCTGAACACAAAAGCCCGGCCGGGACCGGCCTAGCGGCGGCGCAATACAGAACGGCGAGGCTTCTTGACGCCTGCATGCTGCTCGGCGCCCGACTCGTCAACCGGATAATCCTCGAAATCCGACAGCAGGCCCTTGGTGCGACGGTCTTCGAGCATGCGCTCGAGCTTGCGCCAGGCCGGCTCACCCGCGACACGCGCACCGCGACGCTTGCGCGTGTCGAAATCCCGCATCAATTTGTCGACGTCGAGTGCCTCCTCGGCATCCTCGACTTCGTCGGATTCCTCGTCCTCGAACTCTTCTTCCGGCTTTTCGCTCATGCACCCTGTCCAGGGTTGCTGCGGGCCGACTTATAAGGCCCGGCGGCCGCCGCTGCAAGGGGTCTTACTGGACAAGCTGGTTTAACTGGAAGATTGGCAGCAAAAGTGCGATGACGATCATGAAAACGAAGATGCCCATGATCAGGATCATGGCCGGCCCCAGGATGCCGACGGCTGTGTTGACCACGCCATCCAGCTCGCGCTCCTGGTTGTCGGCGGCGCGTTCCAGCATCGCCTCGAGCTTGCCGCTGGTCTCGCCACTGGCGATCAGGTGCACCAGCATCGGCGGGAACAGCTTGCTGACCGCCAGCGAGCGGGCGATCGGCGCGCCTTCGCGAACCCTCACCGCGGCATCCACGACGGCCTGGCGCATCGGAGAATTGGTGACGACCTCGCCCGAGATCCTGAGCGCCTCGAGCACCGGCACCGCGCTCGCGGTCAATATCGCGAATGTCCGTGCGAATCGTGCCGCATTGTTGCCCCGCGTGATCCGCCCGACGATCGGCATGCGGAGCTTCATCAGGTCGAATCTGCGGCGCGAAGCGGGTTCGCGCAACCAGCGGCGAAACGCCCAGACTGCCGCGCCAACCAGTGCGATTAGCAACCACCACCAGGCGCGCAGGAAATCCGAGGCCCCGATCAATATGCGCGTCAGGATCGGCAATTCGCGTTCGCCGGCCTCGAATACCCGCACGACTTCCGGCACCACGTAGCCGAGCAGCACGCCCACGATGCCGAGGCAAATTACCGTCAGCAGCACCGGGTAGATCATCGCGTTGCGGATCTTCTGCTGCAGGATCTGGCGATTCTCCGTGTAATCTGCCATCCGCTCGAGTACGGCGTCGAGGTGCCCGGACTGCTCGCCGGCCGACACCGTGGCGCGGTAAATTTCCGGGAATACCTTTGGGAAGGCCCCAAGGCCCTCGGCCAGCGTCCGCCCCTCGAGAACCCGCGCGCGCACGCCGGCGACGACACTCTGTACGCGCGCTTTTTCGCTCTGCTGCGACACCGCGAGCAGCGCCTCCTCGAGCGGGATTCCCGAGCGCACCAGCGTCGAAAGCTGGCGCGTGAGCAGCGCGAGGTCGGTCGTGCCGATCCCGCTCCCGATGGAGAAACTCAGGACCCGCTTGGGCTCCGCGGCTGTGACTTCGCTGACCACGACCGGCAACAGGGCCTGGTCGCGCAGCAGTTGGCGGACCTGGCGCGCGCTGTCGCCATCCAGTACGCCGCGGTGCTCGTGGCCGGTCGCGTCGAGGGCCGTGTATTCGTAGGCTGCCATCACTCCTCGCGCGTGACGCGCAATAGTTCCTCGAGCGAGGTCACGCCGGACAGCACCTTGGCGCGGCCATCGTCCCGGATGCCGGGCGTCAGCTCGCGAGCATGACGCTCGAGTTCGTGTTCGCCAGCGCCGTCGTGGATCATCGCGCGCATGCGTTCGTCGACGATCGCGAGTTCATAAATGCCGGTGCGGCCCCGGTAGCCACTGCCCGCATCCGCGCCAGGCCGATAGAGCTTCGCCCTGGCTGCATTTTCGGCGGACAGGTTCAACAGACGCGCCTCGTACTCGCCGACCGAATAGCCGATCCGCGTGTCCGCGTTCAGCACGCGTATCAGTCGCTGCGCGACGACACCGAGCAGGGTGGAGGACAGCAGAAATGGCTCGACGCCCATGTCCCGGAGCCGCGTGATGGCGCCAACCGCCGTGTTGGTATGCAACGTGGACAGCACCAGGTGGCCGGTCAGCGAAGCCTGCACCGCGATCTGCGCAGTCTCCGTGTCGCGAATTTCACCCACCATGACGACATCCGGATCCTGGCGCAGGATCGCGCGCAGGCCGCGTGCGAAGGTCATCTCGACCTTGGTATTGACCTGGGTCTGGCCGATGCCGTCAATGTAATACTCGATCGGGTCCTCGACCGTCATGATGTTGCGGGTGTGGTCGTTGATGCGTTCGAGCGCCGCGTAGAGGGTCGTCGTCTTGCCGGATCCCGTCGGCCCAGTCACCAGGATGATGCCGTAGGGCTTGTGGATCAGGTCGTCGACCATGCCCTGGATTCGCGGCTCCATGCCGAGCGAGCCAAGATCAAGCCGGCCAGCCTGCTTGTCGAGGAGACGCAGCACCACGCGCTCGCCGTGGCCCGAGGGAATGGTCGAAACGCGCACATCCACGGCACGGCCGGCGATGCGAAGACTGATGCGGCCGTCCTGCGGCAGGCGCTTTTCCGCAATGTCGAGGCGCGACATCACCTTGATGCGGGATATCAGGAGTGGCGCTACCGCGCGCTTGGTCTGCAGCACCTCGCGCAGCACGCCATCGACGCGAAACCGGATCACGAGGCGATTCTCGAAAGGTTCCACATGGATGTCCGACGCGTTTTCCTTGATGGCCTGCGTCAGCACCGCATTGATCAGCCGGATGACCGGCGCGTCGTCCTCGCTTTCCATGAGATCCGACGGTTCCGGCAGGCCCTCCGCCAGTCCCGCAAGGTCGGTTTCGCCTTCGATTCCTTCGACGATCTGGCCGGCCTCACCGCTGCCGCCTTCATAGGCCTTGCGCAGCAATTCGTCGAAGGCAGGGGCTGCCACGCGCTCGATCACGAGCGGCATGCCGATGAAACGGCGCAATTCTGCGATCGCCGTTGGCTGGGCACCCTCCCGGTAGACGACCTGGGCCTTGCCGTCGGCAACGCCGCGTACCAGGACGCCATGGCGCTTCGCAAAGGCGAATGGCAGACGGCCGACAGGTGCGATTGGGCCGGGTGCAGCGTCGACGCTCACGGGCCGTCTCCGGTCACTCGCCCGGGCCCTCGGTCTCGATCGCGACATTCTGCGACGGGGGCGCCGGGGCAATCGGCGGCGCGGTCGGGCCGATCAGCGGAGGCAATGTGGGCCTGCTTGCGCCCGGCATCAGCTTGACCTTGCCGTTGTTCTGCTCGAGTTGCTGATTGCGCAGGAAATTGTACTTGGAGTTGGTTTCGATCGCCGCCTGCTCCGCGGTGCGCAGAATGCGCGGACGGATGAAGACCATCAGGTTGGACTTGGTCTTCTTGGTGTTACGGACGCGAAACAGATTTCCAAGCAGCGGGATTCGGCCGAGACCCGGGACCCGCTGCTCGCTCTCGGTAAGTCGGTCCTCGATCAACCCGCCGAGCACGAGCATGCCGCCGTCGTCGACCAGGACGCGGGTGCTGATCGTGCGCTTGTTGGTAATCAGGTCGACCGCGCCGGCGGAGCTGGCGGCCAGGTTGGACGACTCCTGCTCAATCTTCAGGAGAATCGTGTCCTCATCAGTGATCTGCGGCGTGATCTTCAGGATATTGCCGACCTCTTCACGTTGAATGGTCTGGAAGGGATTGACCGAGCCGCCGCTGCTGCCGGTATTCGTGAACGAGCCGGTCACAAATGGCACTTCCTGCGCAACCTTGATCTGCGCTTCCTCATTGTCCAGCGTGATGACAGACGGCATGGACACGATGTTGGTGTCACCGTCGCCTGACAGGGCGCGCAGGATCGCGGCGAAATTCGTGCCCGAATCCTGCCGGCGTCCACCACCGATGGTCAGCCCGCCAGGCGCGGCCGTGATCGACGACGGGTCATCGACGCCAGCGGCGACATCCGCCAGGCTGACGCCGCCGATCGGCTGGTTGAACAGCCCGACCAGGAAGTTGTCACCGGATCCATCGACTACCCAGTTGACGCCGAGATCGCGCGTGGCATCCGTCGACACTTCGACCAGCATCGCCTCGATGATGACCTGCGCCCGCCGGATGTCGAGCCGATCGACGACCGACATCAGGCTGCGCATCGTCTTCGGCGGCGCGGTGACGACCAGAGCGTTGGTCTCCGGTTCGGCCCAGATGGTGACCGAACGGTCTCCGCCTGGCGCGGTTGCCTGTCCGGGCTGCGTCGTTGCGGACGCCTGCGCCTGTTCCTTCAGCTTCGCCGCGATTTTTTCCGCATCGGCGTAACGCAGGTAGCGCACCTGGGTATCGCCACCCGATTCGAGCGGCGTGTCGAGATGCGCGATCAGCGTGCGGAAACGCAGCCGCTGCGACGCCTCACCGCCGACCAGCACGCTGTTGGTGCGTTCGTCGGCCACGATTCGGGCACTGGATCCGGCATCCGCGCCCTGTGCAGCATTCAGGGAATTCACCACGCGGACTATTTCACTGGCGGAAGCATGCTCGAGGCGGATCACCTCGATGTCGCCGTCACCGGAGCGATCAATGCGGCCGATGATCCGGACCATTCGATTCACATTCGAAGCGCGGTCCGAGATGATCAG
>JAOUGR010000187.1 GCA_029857655.1 Gammaproteobacteria bacterium
ACCAGGATGCCAAGGATCCGAGCCAGTACATCATGTACCTGGTCCAGTCGGGCCTCGGCCTGCCGGACCGCGATTACTACCTGCTGGACGATGCCAGGTTCAAGGACATGCGGGCTGCGTATCTGGCACATGTCGAAAAAATGCTGGCGCTGGCGGGCAGCATGAGTGCCGCCGATGACGCGAAGGCGATCATGGCGCTGGAAACGGCGCTGGCAGAAAAGCAGTGGACGCGCGTCGATAGCCGCGACCGGGACAAGACCTACAACAAGCACGACCTGCCCATGCTCAAGGCGTTGACGCCGGCATTCGCCTGGGATGAATTCCTGAAGGGAACCGGGATCACCAGCGCGGCGGTCATCGTCAGACAACCCGGCGCGTTCGCCGGGTTCAGTGAGCAGCTGACCAGGACGCCGCTGCCGGTATGGAAGGCCTATTTCAAATGGCAGCTGCTCAACACCATGGCCCCATACCTGTCCAGTGCCTATGTCGACGAGGACTTCGCCTTCTACGGCAAGACGCTGCGGGGCACCCAGGAAAACCGGCCGCGCTGGAAACGCGCGGTGGCCGAGGTCGAGAATTCACTCGGCGAATCGCTTGGCAAGATCTACGTCGCCCGGCATTTCCCGCCCGAGGCCAAAGCCCGCATGGACGTGCTGGTCGGCAACCTGATCAAGGCCTACGAGCAAAGCATCCAGGATCTCGACTGGATGAGCGCGGAGACCAAGAAACAGGCGCTGGTGAAGCTCGCGAAATTCACGCCCAAGATCGGTTATCCCAGCAAGTGGCGGGATTACTCGGCACTCACCGTGAGCGCCGACGACCTGGTCGGAAATGTTCTCCGTTCGGCCGAGTTCGAGTACGCGTTTCAAATCGCCAAGCTCGGCAAGCCGATTGACCGGCAGGAATGGTTCATGACGCCGCAGACGGTAAATGCCTATTACAACCCGGGCATGAACGAGATCGTGTTCCCGGCCGCGATCCTGCAGCCGCCATTCTTCAATCTGAACGCGGACGATGCGGTCAATTATGGTGGTATCGGCGCGGTGATCGGCCACGAGATCGGCCACGGCTTCGACGATCAGGGGTCCAAGTACGACGGCGACGGTACTTTGAGAAACTGGTGGACCGATGTCGATCGCAAGGCATTTGAAGGGCGCACCAGGCAGCTGATCGCCCAGTACGACGCCTACGAGCCGATCCCGGGCCAGCATGTCAACGGCGCGCTGACCATCGGCGAGAACATCGGCGATCTCGGCGGCATCTCGATCGCCTACAAGGCCTACAAGCTGTCGCTGGGCGGGAAGGAGGCCCCGGTGCTGGACGGCTATACCGGCGACCAGCGCTTCTTTATCGGCTGGGCACAGGTCTGGGCAGGCAAGTACCGCGACGAATCGCTGCTGCTGCTCATCAAGACCAACCCGCATTCACCCACCGAGTACCGCTGCAATGGTGCGCTGGTCAATTTGCCGTCGTTCTACACCGCCTTTGGCGTCAAGGACGGCGACAGAATGTTCAGGCCGGCGGCTGAGCAGGTAAAGATCTGGTAATCGAGGCGGGCAATCTGCCAGGTCCGTCGGCATCATGATCCGCAACTGCTGGCCGCAGGCGGGGCTTTGTGTGGATAATGCGCGGCCATGAGCCGCCTGATCCCGCGCCTGTCGCTATTCGTCGTGCCTGCGACGCTGCTCGCACTCGCGGCCTGCACCCCATTTGAGTCCCTGTGGCGCAAGCTGCCCGGGCCGGCAAAGAAGCCGGCAGCTGCAGCGGTCGCGCCGCAGCCCGAATTGCCGCTCGCCATCGCGACCCACCGGTTCGTGGTCGCGCCGGACCAGGATGTCGTCGGTCGCCTGCAGGTGACCATTGCGCGTCACGAAGACACGCTGACGGACATCGCGCGGCGCTTCAACATCGGTTACGAGGAGATCGTCCGCGCCAATCCCGGTGTCGATCCCTGGTTGCCCGGCGAGGGAACCCCGATTGTACTGCCGACGGAATTCGTGCTGCCCGACGCGCCGCGTGAAGGACTGGTGCTCAACCTGGCCGCGATGCGGATCTACTACTACCCGAAGCGCCAGAAGGACGCGCCGCTCGAAGTGATTACCCATCCGATCGGCATCGGCAGGGTCGGCTGGGTGACGCCCGAAGGCAGCACAAAGGTGGTCGCGCGAGTCAAGGATCCGGTATGGACGCCGCCGCTGTCGGTGCGCCAGGAGCATGCTGAGGACGGCGACATCCTGCCGGCCAAAGTGCCGGCCGGTCCCGACAACCCGCTGGGGCGCCACATGATGCGACTCGGCTGGCCCAGTTACCTGATCCACGGTACCAACAAGCCACCGGGTGTCGGCATGCGCTCGAGCCATGGCTGTATCCGGCTGTATCCGGAGGACATCGAGGCGCTTTATGACTCGGTTCCGATCGGCACGCGCGTGACCGTCGTCAATCAGCCCTACCTGCTGGGCTGGCGGGGCGAACAGCTGCTGATCCAGGCGTACCAGCCACACGAGGACGACACGCGCGACTGGTCAGACGTGCCGAAGGCGCTGCGCAGGAATGCCGCAAAGCCGCGCTCCACGCTTTGGAAGAGGGTCGCGGCGCAAAGTGGATCGATGGACTGGGAAGCGATCGGGCAGGCGGCCGCCAGGCCGCGCGGCATCGCGTTGCCGGTCGGGCCGGGGCCGGTGCCGAGTCTCGATGCGGTGCTGGCACAGGCGCCGCGCGTGCGCAATGCGCTGCCAAAGGGCGCCAGCTGGGACGGTGTCGAAGACCAGTATGCCGGCGAGCCGGAGTTCAAGAATGCGGTGGTCACCGGCGCCACTGAAACGGCGGCTGCCAGCCGCTGATCAGGGGTTGCCGGTGCGTGCCGCGAGCGCGCAGGTCATCGAACCCCCAACCACCGCGAGCGCACCGACGACACTCCAGGCGTTCAGGCCTTCCGGCGGCAACAGTTCCCAGCCGAGTGCGCCGATCAGCCAAATCGAAGCCAGCGTGAACAACGGCGCCGTGGTCAGCACCGCGCTGACACGGGACACGTCCCAGTAATGCAGCGCCTCGCCGAAGGCGCCATAGGCGACCAGGGTGTTGGCACAGCAGAAAGCCAGCATTGACAGCTGCAGTCCATCCAGGTTCAGCACTTGCGTGAGCGCGGCGCTCGGCAGCAGCGCAATCGTCGCGCCCACATACAGCATCCAGAGTACCTGGCGCGACGTAAATACGCGCAACAGGTGCTTCTGTGCGAGCCCGTAAATCGCCCAGGCAATCGATGCGACCACCATCAGCGCAACGCCGAGCCCCAATCCCGTGCCGGGATGGGCGAGTTCCGGCAGGCGGCGATTGAAGAACAGCAGCAGGCCGACGATCAGCATGACGAAGCCGATCCATTGGCGCGGCGCAAAGCGCTCGCGGAACACGAATACTCCGCCCAGCAGCAGCAACAATGGCGCGAGCTGGATGACGACCTGGGCAATTGATGGCGTCGTGTGGTCAAGCGAGACCAGATAGAAGACGTAGTTGGCGAGCAGCGTTACGAGTGCGATGCCGAGGATCATCCACGTACCGCGCGCCGTGCCGCGCAGGCGCGGCAGTTGGCCGCGCCAGGCGAGGAATGCGCCGAGTCCGAGCATGGACACCGCGAACCGCCACCAGGTGATCGTGTACGCATCCATGCCGGTCAATGCGACCTTCAACGCAATCGGCAGGAATCCCCACAGCACTGCCGTGGTCAGGGACATCGTGAATCCGAGCTGCCAGCGCCCGGTGCCGTTATTCATGTCGATCCGTGATTGCCGATGAGCGGGGTCCGGCAGCATAAACCAGCCGGATCCCCGCAGTTGCCCTGTGATAATCTGCTGGAAACCCGGGGGGAGTGTCCGGTGGCGGAACGACTGACCGGCATACAGGTTCACGAAGACGCCGGTTCCGAACAGGCCATCGCGGAGACGCCGACAGCAATTACTGCATTTGTCGGCCGCTGCCTGCGCGGCCCCGTCAATCGACCCATCCAGTTCACGAGCTTCGCCGATTTCCAGCGCGTATTCGGTGGCCTCTGGCAACCCAGCACGCTTTCCTATGCCGTCGAGCAGTATTTCGAGAACGGCGGCCGCACTGCTTTCGTCGTCCGGGTCGCAAATGGCGGGCGTTGCTGCACGCTGGCGCTCGCGGCGGGAGAGGGAACGCTGGTGCTGCAGGCACTCTCACCGGGCACGCGGGAATTCCTGCGCGCTGCCGTCGATTACGACGGCATCGGTGACAATGAAGAAGACCGCTTCAACCTCGTGTTGCAACGCGTCCGCACACCGGGCTCCGAGCACATCGAAGACCAGGAAATCTATCGCCGCCTGACAGTGCTGCCGGATGCGGCCCGCCATGTCGCAACGACGCTCGCCGAGTCCCAGCTCGCGCGGGTAGTGGGCCCGGTTCCGCCACGGCGCCCCGAGCCCACGCCGCGCAGCGATCCGCGCGGGATCGCCGGCTATGTCTTATCGAGTCCGGACGGAGATGACGGCGGTGCGCTGACCGATTACGACCTGATCGGGTCCGCGGCACGCGGCACGGGCCTGTTTGCGCTGGCCGCCGTCGATACATTCAATTTC
>JAOUGR010000188.1 GCA_029857655.1 Gammaproteobacteria bacterium
CGAACTGTTGTCGATGGAGGACCTGATCCGCCTGGGCACGATCAATGAATCGCTCGCGCGGGTGCTGAAAGGAATCGTTCACGGGCGACTCAACGTGGTGATCTCGGGTGGCACCGGTGCCGGCAAGACGACGCTGCTGAACATCCTTTCGGGATTCGTGCCAGTTTCGGAGCGCGTGGTCACCATCGAGGACTCGGCCGAATTGCAACTGCAGCAGCCGCACGTCGTGCGCCTCGAGACGCGGCCGCCGAATATCGAGGGCAAGGGCGAGGTGGCGCAGCGCGACCTGGTGCGGAATGCGCTGCGTATGCGGCCGGAACGCATCATCGTCGGCGAGGTGCGCGGTGCCGAGGCGCTCGACATGTTGCAGGCGATGAATACCGGGCACGACGGCTCGCTGACGACCGTCCATGCGAACTCGCCGCGCGATGCGCTCGGCCGCATCGAGACGATGGTGTCGATGACCGGCATTACATTCCCGATGAGGGCGTTGCGCGCGCAAATGGCGTCCGCGATCAATGTGGTGATCCAGGTCACCCGCGACGAGGACGGCTGCCGGCGCGTTACGAGCCTGCAGGAGATCAATGGCATGGAGGGTGACGTGATAACCATGTCCGAGATCTTCACGTTCGAGCGTACCGGCGTCGACAAGGAGGGCAACGTGCTGGGCGAACTCCGGCCAACCGGGGTCGTGCCAGGGTTCCAGCGGCGACTGGCCCGCCGCGGTATCGACCTGCCCGCTACGCTGTTCTCCGCCGGCCCGGGCCGGCATCAGGGGCACTCATGACCAGCGGCGTCTTCATCTTCCTGGCCTTGCTCGGCGGAGCGGTGTTCCTGCTGTCGCAGGTGCTCATCGTTCCGGCATTCGGTTCGGACGCCCGCACCCGCAAGCTGCTGCGGCGCAAGCTGCGCGAGATCGACGCGGTGGATGCCCAGAACGAAATCGCCTCGCTGCTGCGCAAGAAGTATCTTGAGGACCTCTCGCCGCTTGCGCGGCGTCTGGAAGACTCGCCGCTCATGGAATCTCTGGGGCGGATCATCGAGCAGTCTGGTCACAAGATACTTGCCCACCGCCTCGTCGGGCTTTCCGTAGTAATTGCGATCACGGCCTTTACGGCCGCCACGATTCTCCTGGCCAATCCGCTGCTCGGTTTGTTGGCGTTCCTGGCGGGAGCTGCCGCGCCATTCATCTTCATCTTCCGCGCGCGCCGGGCCCGCCTCGAGCAGTTCGAGGAGCAGTTGCCCGATGCGGTGGACGTGATGAAGCGGGCGCTCCGCGCAGGTCACCCGTTCAATTCCTGCATCAAGCTCGTGGCCGAGGACATGAACGAGCCGATCTCGCGCGAGTTCGAGTTGACGTTTGCCGACGTGAACTACGGCAACGACCTGCGACGGGCGCTGCTCGGCATGCTGCTTCGGGTGCCGAGCACGAATCTCATGGCCGTCGTGACGGCGGTGCTCATCCAGAAGGAAACCGGCGGCAACCTGGCGGAGATCTTCGAGCGCATCTCGCAGGTGATCCGCAGCCGCTTCCGGTTTGGCCGCAGGGTGCGCACGCTTTCCGCGGAGGGCCGCCTGTCGGCGTGGATCCTGTCGCTGGTGCCGATCATCCTGTTCGGAGTGCTCTGGGTCACGACGCCCTCATACCTGCCGCCGCTCCTCAACAGCCCGGCGGGGCAGAAGATGCTGATCTTCGCCGTCGTCATGATGGTCGTGGCCGTCTTCTGGATGCGCCGAATCATCCGGATCGACCTCTGACGCCATGGACGCAATACTCAGCTTTTTCCGGTCATTGAGCGTGGGTACCGACACCCAATACGCGCTGTTCCTGCTGGCGACGGGGGCGACGGTCTTCCTGTTCGTGCTCGGCGTGTCGTTCCTGGTGCTGGCCGCGATCGATCCCGTGCGCCGCCGCCTGAATGAGGTTGCCCCAATGCCGAAGGAGCGCGGGAAGCTTACGGCACGCGTGCTGAAGGCGACCGAGCCGTTCCACAAATTCCTGTTGCCGGCCAAGGGGAGCGAGCGCGGAAAGATCGAGCAGCGGCTGATGTTTGCGGGTTTCCGGTCGTCGAATGCCCTGCCGCTGTTCTATGCCATCAAGACCGGCCTGGCGCTGACGCTCCTGCTCGGGATCGTCACGTGGTCGGCGTGGCTGCCGCAGTGGTCCGTGACGAAACTGCTGTTCGTGGCAATGCTGGCGGCATTCATCGGGCTGATGATGCCGAACTACGTCCTCGACCACATGGTGGAGCGCCGGCAGAAGCGGCTGCGCGACGCCTTTCCCGACGCCCTCGACATGCTCGTCGTCTGTGTCGAGGCAGGTCTTGGCCTGACGGCGGCGATCCAGCGGGTCGCCGAGGAACTGCGGTTCAGCCATCCGGAACTGGGCACGGAATTCGCGCAGGTTACCGCCGAAATGCGCGCCGGCGTGGAGCGGGAGACGGCGCTCAAGGGCCTCGCGTCGCGCACCGGCCTGGAAGACATACGCGGCCTGGTGAGCCTGCTGATCCAGACGCTGAAGTTCGGCACGAGCATCGGCGAGACCCTGCGGGTCTACGCGGAGGAGTTCCGCGACAAGCGCATGCAGCGCGCCGAGGAACTCGCGGCCAAGATCGGAACCAAGCTGATCTTTCCGCTGGTGTTCTGCCTGTTCCCGTCATTCTTCATCGTCGCCGTGGGGCCGGCGGTCGTCCGCATCATGGACGTGTTCCGCTTCCTCGGGGACAAGATGGCACACTGAGCGCATACATGAGCAGTCATCGAAGCCAGCAACACCACTGCGCGATAGTCCTGATCGCGGTGCTGGGCGGCTGTGCCGGGCAACCTGCAAGAGAGCAGGTGGCGGAATCCTCCAGCGGCGACCGGAGCGCGGCCAGCCAGCTCTACGCCGGTCAGCCTGCGGTGGTTCACGCCACCGAGTTTCCGGTCGCATCCGCCGCAGAAGGGATCCAGCGCGGCGACGAGGCCTGGCGCGCCGGGAAGTTCGATCTGGCCATCTACCTCTACGTACAGGCGCTGGCATTCGATGCCAGCGAGCCCGGTCCGTTCCTGAAGATCGGCGCGATCCACGAGCATCTCGGCAACCGCGCCCTCGCCGAGAAAGCCTACGAGTTCGCGCTCGAACGCCAGCCGGATGATGCGGCCGCCAGCGAGCGACTGGGCCTGCTGTACCTGCAATCGGCGCGGGACGGCCAGACGCAGGCGCTCTTTGAGCGCGCGGTCTCGCTGCAGCCGAACCGCTGGCGCTCGTACAACGGGCTTGGAATCCTCGCGGATCGTCGCCAGGACTTCGCGGCGGCGATCGGACATTACGACCGCGCGCTGGAGATCGAGCCGAAAGCCGCGCCGGTGATGAACAACCGCGGGTATTCGCGCTTCCTGGCCGGTGATCCGGTCGGGGCGGAAACCGACCTGAAGGAGGCAATCCGGCTGGGCGCGAGCGATGGCGCCTGGACCAATCTCGGCAAGGTGCAGGCGAGCCAGGCGCGGTATGAAGAGGCGCTGCAGAGCTTCCTGCAGGCAATGGACCTGCCGAACGCCTATAACCTGCTCGGCGAGGCGGCCACGGAGGGCGGTGACTACCTCGCGGCGCAGCGGTATTTCACCAAGGCGATCGACGCATCTCCGCGCTACTTCGGGGAAGCACAGAAGAACCTGGCGCTCGTGAACGAGCGGCTTGCGAATCGTTCCGAGGGGCCCACGATGATGGTGCGGACCGACTCGAACGTGTACTCCAGGGGCGTCGTCATCGGCAAGGTCAGGCAGGGGCTGCGGGTTCCCGTGCTGGCGACGCAGAATGCCATCTCGCTGATCAGGTTTCGCGACAGCCTGGGCACTGACCTGGTGGGCTGGATCCCGACTTCCGCCCTCGCAGAGCACCTGTAGGGAATCGCTGGCCGCAAGAGCAATCGATCCTACGTGTTGTAGGCGCGCTCGTCGTGCAGGGCGAGGTCGAGACCCTCGATTTCCTGCTCTCTGGCGACGCGCAGGCCGAGTGTCGCATCCACGAGCTTCAGGATGACGAAACTGCCGGCGCCACTGAAGCCGAGAGTGAACAACACGCTCTTGAATTGCACCCACACCTGAGCGCCGATCGTCATGCCCTCGGCGAGCCCCGAACCGCCGAGCGCGCCCGCACAGAGGCCGGTCAGCAGCGCACCGACGATGCCGCCGACCGCGTGCACGCCGAACACATCGAGCGAATCGTCGTAGCCGAGCACGCGCTTGAGGCGGGTCGCCGCCAGGAAGCACAAGACGCCGGCGCAGATGCCGATCAGCAGCGCGCCGGGCGGCCCGGCCGTTCCGGATGCCGGCGTGATCGCGACCAGACCCGCGACCGCGCCGGAAACGATGCCGAGCGCGCTCGGCTTGCCATGCGCAGCCCATTCGAATCCCATCCAGGAGAGCGCGGCGGCGGCGGTTGCGATCTGGGTCACGAGCATCGCCATGCCGGCCGTGCCGTTCGCGGCGACGGCGCTGCCGGCATTGAATCCGAACCAGCCCACCCACAGCAGCGATGCGCCGACCACGGAGAGCGTCAGGCTGT
>JAOUGR010000189.1 GCA_029857655.1 Gammaproteobacteria bacterium
TGCCTGCGGACGTTTCAGGCGCAGGTCTTCCAGGCCGCGCAATTCGAACTGCGGATAAATCTCGAAGGTCGCCGTGTAGCGCAGCTCGCCCGCCTTGTCGGCGCCCTGTGGTTCGATGCGCGGCCCGCCGGCCGGCACGAGCTTTTCCTGGCGCACGGCCTCGGCGAAGGTCTCGCGAATCAGGTCGGATACGACCTCCTCCTGGACCTGCGGGCCGTAATGCTTTCGCACCACGTGGATCGGTGCCTTGCCCGGGCGGAAGCCCTTGATGCGCGCAGTGCGGCTCACTTTCAGGAGGCGCGCGTCCACCTGCTGCTTGACGCGGTTCGCCGGGACCGACACCTGCATGCGTCGTTCCAGGCCAGATAGGGACTCCACTGAAACCATCATCTGTCCGTCAACCTCGTGGTGCGAAAGGAGAGACTCGAACTCTCAAGGGTTTCCCCACCGGAACCTAAATCCGGCGCGTCTGCCAATTCCGCCACTTTCGCATCTGGAACCGGCCCGAACCGTTATGCCACGCTGCTTCCAGCCGATAAGTATAGCGTAAGGTCAGCGGCGTCCCCGCCGGCGCCGGACCCATGCCGTCCGGCTGGCGGCGATCAGGCTCGGCAGGATGAACGCGGCCAGCACGAAGATGCTGGATTCCACGCGCCCCGCGACGATGCCGGCATACGTGCCCAGGTAAATGAAGGCGATAGTCAGTGCTGCCGCGAGGAGCGCGCCGATCTTCAGCGCCGCCAGGGCCGATTCGATCGGCGTCGGATCGTCATCGGCGGTCGGGCCCCCGGGCCAATGATAGGTCGGGTCGGGAATCTCGCGACGTGGCTCCAAGCAAGCCTCCGGCCTGGAATATGGTGGGCCATGTAGGACTCGAACCTACAACCTACGGATTAAGAGTCCGGAGCTCTACCAATTGAGCTAATGGCCCAAAACTGTGGGGCGAGCGACGGGATTCGAACCCGCGACGGCCGGAATCACAATCCGGGGCTCTACCAGCTGAGCTACGCCCGCCAATGCCCTGTTCCCCTGCCCGCGGCCATCGATGGCGCGCCCGGCAGGACTCGAACCTGCAACCGCCGGCTTAGAAGGCCGGTGCTCTATCCGATTGAGCTACGGGCGCCAAAACCTGCCCGAGGCGCCGCCAATTAAATGGTCGGGGCAGAGGGATTTGAACCCCCGACCCTCTGCTCCCAAAGCAGATGCGCTACCAGACTGCGCCATGCCCCGCCAGACGGCCTGTCGGTTGCCACCGCGCCAGAACCTTCCGGCCTGCGCGCGGGCCCGCATCTTACGGAGCGCCCCATCCCCCGTCAATTTCGTATTCCACGTAACCGACCGTCGCGCAAAGACTTCCGGTCATCTGTTCTTTTCACGCAACAGTAGTAAATGTAATGCGATTCGGTGTAGATTCTGGCTCATCCAATCGCGCCGCGATTGTCGTTTTTGTGCACATAGGGGATCGATCGATGAAAACGAACTCGCTAATTGCTCGCGCCGTCAAGCTGGCAATCGGGGGAGCCGTCGGGCTTTCCGCGGTACTGACCGCACCCATGGCACTGGCAGCGGATGAAGAGGAGATCGTTGTCACAGGCTCGCGCATCGCGCGCAGCAGTGACCTCGACAGTGCGTCGCCGGTGATTACGGTAGATCGCGAAGCCATCGAAAAGTCGGGCTATACAAACCTGGAACGGTTGCTTGAGAAGCTCCCTTCCTCCGGCAACGGAACTTTCTCGACCCGCGACAACAACCAGGATTCGACCGCCAATGGCGGCGCTGCGATCAGCCTGCGCGGTCTGGGTGCAGATGCAACGCTCGTGCTAGTTAACGGTCGTCGAGTCTCAATCAGTCCCTTCGCCGCAAACATCACGACGGGCTTCGTAGATATCAATGCGATCCCAGTTTCCGCGATCGAGCGTATTGAGGTTCTTAAAGACGGCGCCTCGGCAGTGTACGGGTCCGATGCGGTAGCTGGCGTGGTCAACATCGTTCTACGCAAGGACTTCGATGGATTCGAGGTCTCGGCGGGATATGGGGATGTCACCAGCGGCAGCAATGGTGAAGTAACAGCCTCCGCGATGTGGGGCAGTTCCAGCGAAAATGGCAACATCACGATAATTTTTGATTATTTCAAGAACGACCCGTTGTTCGGCACGGAACGTGGTCGCATAGGAACGGCCGATCAGTCGAGAGCGGGCGCGGGTGTCGGTGAGATCGGCGGGCCAGTTGTCGCCGGTATCGATCCTACTACGATTACCATTAGTAACCCTTCCGGAGATCCTTACCCTGCTCCGGATTACCGCTCATCGCGTGGTTACCCGGGCAGTTTCACCCTGCAGTACGGAACAGGGTCCCCCACGAATCCGGCCGTCAGCCGGCCCGATCCAAGTTGTCCGCTGGCCCGCGTAGGTGGCGCCAGTTGTTTCTTTGACTACGGCCCCTTCGGCCTGATAACGCCGGCAGCCGAAAGAAGTGGACTGATGCTGCTCGGCCACCGCGATATGGGTTCTGGCGTCGAGCTATTTACTGAATTTGCGGCTCAGCACAATAGGTCCAAGGCCCAGGGAGCGCCGACACCACTCGATGGCGACGCCCTCTTGACGGTACCGGTCACTCATCCGGGAAACCCATACGCTATGACCGATGGTACCGGGCAACCCTTGACCAGCATCCGCATCCGGCGCTACCGGACAGTGGACGCTGGCCCACGCCAGTGGGATATCCAGTCTGACAGCCTGCGCGCACTCATCGGCCTTCGCGGCACGATCAACAACTGGGACTGGGAGGTTGCCGCACATCGTGGTCGCATGGAGTCGGAACAGAGTGGCGATCGCTCGATGGGATGGGTCCGGACGGATTTCCTGCAGGCGGAAATCGATGCCGGCCGCTACAACCCGTTTAGCGCTACCACCAACCCGCAATCGTCGATCGATGCGATTACGACTAGCCTGGTGCGCCGCGGCGTTTCCGACCTTACCGGTGCTGACGCGACCCTTACCGGTGAACTGTTTGACATGCCGGCAGGTAAGGTCCGCATGGCAGCAGGCCTCGAATATCGAGACGAAAGCGTCTCCGACGTGCCGGACGACCAGTTCCAGCGCGGCCTGATCTTCGGCACGGAGGCGGTGTCCGCTGCTGCTCAGCGCAATAGCTGGTCAGCTTTCGTGGAATTCTCACTACCTCTTCTCGAAAACCTTGAGCTGCAGCTTGCCGGCCGCTATGACGATTACAGCGACTTCGGCGATACCACGAACCCGAAGGTTGCCCTGCGCTGGGCGGTGACGGACACCTTTGCGTTGCGCGGATCCTGGGGCCAGGGTTTCCGGGCGCCGTCGCTGGCGCAGATCGGCCTCGGCCCATCTGACGAATCACAGTTCTTCGTGGATACCTATTGGTGCGCTGATACGGGACTTACCCCTTGCCCAGTTCTGGATTACACCATCCGATTCTCCGGGAATCCCGATCTCCAGGCGGAGGAGTCGGAGAGTTACAACTTCGGCTTCGCGTGGCGGCCAACGGCTTCATTTAGCATCGGCGTGGATTACTGGGATATCAAGCAGAAGAACAAGATCGACGAAGTGCCATTCGGCTTCCTCTACGCCCAGAACTGCGATGTCCAGAACACCACCGTGTGCGACCGTCTTGCCCCGCTTCCCGGCGACACGCTTGGGGAACTGACCCGCATCAATGCCAGCTTCACCAACATCGGCGAGCAGACAGTTAATGGTATCGATCTGACGGCGAATTACAGTATGGACGCGGGGAACGGCACGCTGAGTCTCGGTCTCGACTACACCCACACGCTGGACTTCACGCGTGTAGAGTTGAATTCGGCAGGGACCGGATTAGTATCCCGAGACCTCAACGGCGAGTACAAGTATCCGAAGGATCGCTTTGTGTTGACCGGCAATTGGCAGACCGGCGACTGGGGCTTCCACGCGGCGGTCAATTACATCGGGGAATTTGAGGACGCGCCCGACGTCAACCTCGACGGAGTGTTGGACTACGACGAGTTCCACACGCGCAAAGTCGATGCCTTCATGACCACCAACCTGCAGGTTTCGTACGAGGGCGTGAAGAACACTTCACTGATCTTCGGCGCCGATAACGTGTTGGATGAGAGTCCGCCGTGGGCGTTTGGCGACGGCGATGCGGACGTTCGTGGCTATGTTTCTACCCAGCATGATCCACGCGGCCGGTTTATCTATACAAAGATGACCTACAGGTTCTAGGAATTCGAACCTGACTTTCAAAGGGGCGCCTCGGCGCCCCTTTTCTTTGGTGCCGGGCCGACCTGCAGATGCCTGACTGCTACTGCCAGCGCCAGCTCGTGCCCGTCGGGCCATCTTCGAGGACCACGCCGTGGCGGGCGAGCTCATCGCGTATCCGGTCGGATTCCGGCCAGTTACGGGTGCGTCGGGCCTCGGTCCGCGCCGCGACGAGGCGATCGATTTCGGCGGGGTCGGGCCGGCCGGCGGCGGTCTCTGCGGCACCAGTCATTTCCGAATGAGTCGACAGCCAGCTCTCGGGCTGCTGC
>JAOUGR010000190.1 GCA_029857655.1 Gammaproteobacteria bacterium
CGATCTGGCTTCGATGGACCCAGCCTTCATGGCCGGCGGAGTCCCTGATGCGAAACCAGTCGGTGCGCCGCTTCAGGATGCGGACTGTCTCGCCCCGCGACACGACCTGCACTATCGGGAATCCACGGCCAGGGCCGGTCCGGAGCTCAAGGTAGGGATCGACGACGATGACCTCGAGGGCATCGCGGTCGCCAGCGAAGGTGGCGCCTGCGCATAGCAGCAGCGCGCAGGCGAGGAGGAGTCTCATCGCCTCAATTCGTCGGTGCCAAGAACGGGTCGTTGTAATACTGCCCACCGATGTCCAGCCACTCGGCGATCAGCCTGAGTTCCGCCGGCGTCAAGTCGCCTGCGTGCGACCCACCAGCGTCGAAACGGCTGAAGAACGTCGCTGATGCCCTGGCGCCCGCAGCACTCATCGAGGGGCTGACGGGCACAGGCACCAGCGTCGGCTGCCCGGTCACCGGGTCCGGCGGACCCGGTACCAGGATGTCCTGCAGCGCGCCCATGTTAACTTCCTGGGCATTGTCCGTGAACAGCAGTTCGCGATAAGAGACAAGATGGTCTGCCTGGTCCGGCGACGGTCCGCCCGACAGGTCGAGCTGGCCTGCCGGCACGCGCACGGTCCCGGCCGCATCGGCCGGGCTGTGGCAGGAGATGCAGGTGCGGTCGGCGATCACCGCGCCACCGGCGTCCAGCGTGAGCCGCGGCAGCGTCCACAGCGGCTGCAGGTGATTCGGGTAGTGGATCACGATGCGGCACGACCAGGTCCAGTTTGGCAGGCAAGTGCCCCTGGTCGGTACGGGTGTCATCAGCTGGTTGTAGCGATAGCTGAATGAAGCGTCTGGGGGCCGGTTGGCGGCGAGCGGGCTCGGGTCGGTCCAGACATCGTCATAAATGATGTCCACGGATGGAAGGAGCGCCGCGCAATCTGTCTGGCAGCTGATGCGCGTGCGCACTTCTGCCATCGTCTCGCCCATATTTGCGAAAAATACGGCATTGGTATTTGGAAATGGCTGGCCCGTGGTCGGCGCGCCCGGATTCGCCGAGGCGAACAGATCGCTGCGCCCGTGAGAGACCGCCGGTGGGGCTTGCGCGCCAGCCGGAACATGGCAGCCATTGCAGGTCAGGGTCTCGCCGGCCCGCAGCTGCATCCAATTGAGGTGTCGCGCGAATGGCGCAATGCGTCGGCCATTGCGATCGATGACGCTGACCGCGAACGGCACATCCGCGGGCAGCTTGATCTGCACCGAGCCGTCGGGCTCTATTGGTGCATAGCCCAGGATTTCCCGCATGCCCAGACCGCCGGCGGCACCAAAGGCGGTGTCGCGAAAATCGCGTACTTCATCGTCGGGGATGCCGACTGCCTTCTCGACACGCAGGAAGCGGGCCGGGCGCTGGTCAGCGATGGTGAGTCTCGGATCGCGCAGCGTGGCGATGCTGCCCGGCGCGGAATCCACGCCATCGAGGTCGTAGACGCTCTTGATATTGAGGATGCCGACATTCTCGGCAGCGAGTACCGGGTCGTAGTCGACGCCAGCGACCGCATCGAGTATCACGGCCGGCAGCGGCGCGCGCGGCGACATCAGAACGACGTCGGAGTAGCGGACGCCTTCGGTCGGCTGCAAGACCGGGCGCTGCGTACGGTCGCGCGGATCATAGATCCAGACGCCATAGAGCGGCGGCGCCGTCACCGCCGCCGGATTTGCAAGGCGGCTTGCGGTGCAGGGAACCGTCAATCCGCCCTCGAGCAGCCGGCATATGGACCAGCTGACGAGCAGGCGATTCGTGCCGTCCCACATCGGGAAAATCGAGGCGTAGCGCCCGCCCGGTGAAGGGCCGGGATCAGTGCGTACGTCGTTTGTCGACAGCCTGACCTGCGCCGGACCGGCGAGGCCGGCATTCGCCAATGTCGGTTGCTGGATCTCGACAAAACTCGCGGCGTCGATCGACACCGGGTCGCCGCCAAGCTCCGTGCCGTCAAATGGACGCATGAGCGCGACGATGCTGCCGTCAGGGCGCGTCCGCGGTGACAGGAATTGCACCTCTGTCGTGCCGCTCCCGGTTGCATGACTGTTCGCGCCATACAGCAGTTCGAGGCGACTGCCGTCCGGATTGACCGTATATAAATGAATCGAGCTGCCGCTGGCGTTTTCCCAGCGGCTGAACACGATCCGACCGTCCGCGAGCACCGCGGGGTCCATGTCGTGACTCTGGTTGAAGGAGATCTGGCGGATCTTCTGGCCGTCGGGGCCGCAGTCCGCATTCATCACATGCAGCACGAAAGCGTGTTCATTGCGGTCCTCGTCCTGGGCCGAGAACTGCGGCTTGCCTTCGTTGGTCAGCACGGCCTTCGACTGGCGCTGGCGCGTCGATGAAAACACAATGCGGCCGTCCGGCAGGTAATGCGGCGCCACGTCATGACCTTGGTCAGGGTCGCAGTCGGTATCGATCACCTGGCGCAGCGTGTCGGTCGGGCGATCGTACTCATAGATGGTCCACTTGGGCTGTTCGCTGTCCAAGGCACCGGGGATCAGCGGCTTGCGCATCGAGAAGATCAGCTTGGTACCGTCGAATGAGACGTCGACATCGCGGACATTCCACAGGCCGCCGGTGATGGCGAATGTCAGGTTGCGTTCCGGGGAATCGGGCGCCGCGCGGTTGCGTAGCCAGAGGTCGGAACCCGCCTGGAACGTCTCCAGTTCGCGCACATCCTCGGTGCCATCAGGCTGCGGTCCCTTGACATAGGCAATGGGGAAGTCGAGCACGACCGGATCGGGCTGCTGCCCGCCACCGATGTTGACGTCGCCGCCATGGCTTGTTGAACAGCCCGTCGCGGCCAGCACAACGGCCGCCAGCAGCGTGATTCGCGATTGCATTAACGTGACAAACATCTCAATTAACCTCTTCGCGCACGCGGAATTCCATTGCGATCCATATAACAGAATGCCTGCGCAACACCGCTTCAGTGCGATGCATTGCCGCTTCGCTTCCCTTCAAATCAAGGCCTTTGCGTATTTGAGACCCATTCATGCGTGCAGGGTAACTCGACACGCGTCACGGGTGAATGTCGCTGTTCAGAGACATTATGCGGCCCGGTACCCGCAGATATATTCGACCGCAGCCTGAATTCCTACGAGCGAGTGGAGCACGGAAATGCATTTGTGGCCACGCCACACGGGATGGATCGTGATACGCGTCACCGCAGCGGTGGCCGCGCTGGCATTGGCCGTCGCGGCGCAGGCAGGGCCGCGCGAGCAGGCAAAGCGGATGCACGACCGCATCGCGGGCGTGCCGCCGTCGGACGCCGTACTCAACGCCATGGAAGCCGACATCATTGCGGGGCAGACGCGACAGGCTGCGCTGCGTGCGATGAATGACCCTGCTTTTTACTCGGTCACGCTGAAGAATCTCGTCACGCCCTGGACCAACCGCGACCAGACCGTCTTTGCGCCGCTCAACGATTACACGGCCACCGTCATCGGCATGGTGCGCGACGATGTGCCATTCAATGAACTCCTGTCCGGCGACATCCTCTATGTCGGCAATGCCGGTCTCGGCCTGCCGGCGGTGTCTGCCAGCAGCAACACGCATTACGAGCAGATGGAAGCGCGCGGCATCGACCTGCTTGCCGGCCTGCAGCGCACGACCCAATCGAGCGCTTACGGCATTTCCGCCACCGCGACCGCCGGCATCATGACGAGCCGTGCCGCCGCCCAGGCGTTCTTCATCGCCGGCACCAACCGCGCGATGTTCCGTTTCACCCTGCTGAACCACATGTGCCGTGATCTCGAGGAGATCCATGATACGACGCGCCCGCCGGATCGCATCCGGCAGGATGTCAGCCGCAGTCCCGGAGGCGATGCGCGCCTGTTCCTGAACAACTGCGTGGGCTGCCACTCGGGCATGGATCCAATGACGCAGGCCTTCGCGTATTACACCTATGACGACACTCAGGGCCGGCTGGTCTATACGGCGGGCTCGGTGCAGCCGAAGTATTCGATCAATGCGGATACCTTTCGCCAGGGCTACGTGACCCAGGACGATGCCTGGGAAAATCGCTGGCGCAACGGTCCGAATGCGCTGCTGGGCTGGGACGCTTCGTTGCCCGGATCGGGTAATGGCGCCAAGTCGCTGGGCCAGGAACTCGGAAACAGCGACGCCTTCGCATCGTGCCAGGTCGAAAAGGTCTTCCGTACCGTCTGCCTGCGCGCGCCAACCGATACCGCCGATCGCAACCAGATCGGCTCGATGGTCGGATCTTTCCGCGCCAGCGGCTATCGCCTGAAGCAGGTGTTCGCCGACGCCGCCAACTATTGCAAGGGCCCGTGAGGACCATGAGCAACGGATTCAAGAACCCGCTGATCCGCCTCCTGCGCGTGCTGCCGCTCGCGTTCGTCTGGCTTGTCGCCGGCTGCGGCGGCGGCGCGGCGACCACGCAGAATCCAGTGGTCTCTCCGCCGCCCCCTGTCGGTTACACGGGTCCGCCGCCGGCGAGCCAGGACGTGCAGGCATTCAAGCTGAATGTCTGGGAC
>JAOUGR010000191.1 GCA_029857655.1 Gammaproteobacteria bacterium
CGATTTTTCCGGTTATTCGGACATGGCGATTGGTCTCGCATTCATGTTCGGCTTGAGCCTGCCCCTCAATTTCTTTTCGCCGTACAAGGCCGGCAGCATCCGCATGTTCTGGCGCTGCTGGCACGTGACACTGTCGCGCTTCCTGAGAAACCTGCTGTTCATCCCGATGGGCGGCAGCAGGCACGGTCTTCCGCGAACCATTGCCGCGTTGATGGCGACCATGGGCGTCGGCGGCCTGTGGCATGGCGCGGGCTGGAATTTCGTGATCTGGGGACTGCTGCACGGCGCTTACCTGTCGGTTAATCACGCCTGGATTGAACTGGCGCTGCCGCGTGTGGGCGGAATTGCCGCGCGGGTGCGTGCCTCTCCGGTGCTCGGGCGGATTGCGCGTGCGGCGGGCGTGCTCCTGACATTCAGCGCCGTGTCCTTTGCATGGGTTTTCTTCCGCGCACCTGATCTCGACACAGCATGGCGTCTTGCCGGCGCAATGCTTGGGTTTTCGGGGCAGGCGGGCGGCCAGGAACTGGGCCGCGACATGATGCCCATGCTGCTGCCGTACTTCCTGATCGTCTGGTTTCTGCCGAATGCGATGCAACTGTTCCGCGGATCAGGTGCAATCCTGCACGTGGAGAATTACCCGATTACCCGCGAGCCGGCGCTACTCGAGCGGCGTTTTTCTTTCCGCCTGACGCCCGTCTGGGCAGCCGGGTCCGCGTTCATTTTCCTGGCGGCATGGTTTGCGATGTCTAATCTCAGCCCCTTCATCTACTACCAGTTCTGAGAGGAGGCACCATGGATCCCGGCAAGTCAATCGGCCGCCTGCAGGATGCGGACGGATGGCGCTTCCTGCGGCTGTTCGTCCTGGTGGTCGCGTCGGTCGCATTGCTGGTTGCGATCGTCAATCGCATCGCCTACCGCCAGATGCTGAAGCCCGGCAACCAGACGATCGTCCAGCTGATAGACGGCTGGGCACGCGTGTACAAGCCGATCCTTGTGGACTATTTCCACCCACAGGTGGTCGTCTTCGGCGCGTCGTGGGCGCGCGATGCCTTTGATCCGGTGACGGTCGGAACGATGACCGGCCTGCGCTGGTTCAATCACGCGGTTTCCGGTGCGACGCCTTATGAAACCCGGCGATTCATCGAGTCGACGCTCGATGACCCGGATCTCGAGGTAGTTGTACTGAATCTGGACACCATCCTGCGTTCAACCATCGACGTGCGGATGAAATACGGTTTTGACGAGGCGCTTCTGGACAATGATCCCGACGGCAGCCCGACGCGCTGGCTCGGGGCGCGTCGCGAATATGCCATTACCGTGTCCGGCGCAGCCATCGGCAACAACCTCGAGGTGCTGAAGGCGCTGCGTGCGCGTGACGCGGGCATGGACGTCTCCGAATACCTCGAATCCTACGATCGCTTTGATTTCGCCGGGCATGAGGCTGAACTCGGCCGGATCAGGGCGCTCCTGCCGGAACTCGCAACAATGGCCACGGCTGGTGCTGGCCCGCCGCTGTCGCAACTGCCGGCGCCGCCATACGCGGAGGAACTCGACCGGATACTCGAAGTCCTTTGTCCTCGCGACATCAAGATCTATGCTTACTTCACGCCGGCGATGGCGCTCAATGGCCACCTGGGCCGCGGCCTTGCCGCGAGCCTGTACGGGCTCGACATCCTGCGGCGATATCAGCCGGGCTGCCGTGCCCAGCTGCATTTCTACAACTTCAACTATGCAAATGTCGTGACGCTCGACGGCATTGCCGCTAGCGGGCGCTACAGCGAGCTATATCGCTCCGACGGGCACCCGCGGCCGACTGTCGGCCTGCTGATGGCGGCACGGATGTTCGGGCTGCCGTTTCCGGACGGGACGCCGCCGGGCATCGCTGCGGATTTCGGCGCGGACCTGCTGACAATCGACGATGCGGAAATGCGCCTGCGGGTCGAGGCGCGACAGGTGGAGCAGTTATTCGCTGCCGTCGAGCCAGCTGGCGTACAATGACCGCGAGAAAATGGTGCCCAGGAGAGGACTCGAACCTCCACGCCTTGCGGCACTAATACCTGAAACTAGCGCGTCTACCAATTCCGCCACCTGGGCACAGGTTGCGACCGGGGGGACCCCGGCGAGGGCGCGTCAATTTACGCAGGCACCCGTTCGATGTCAATTCGCCAGCAATCATGAATCGCAAATCCGGGTGGCAGGATCAGGACCCGAGGTTCCGCGAGGAATCCGAGCGTTATGGGAAGCCGGTTCCCAGTCGCGAAATGCTGCTGAAGACGCTGGGTGATGCGCAGCAACCAATCACATTCGAGGCACTCGCGGAACGGCTGGGCATCGAGGAGCGTGGGCTCAGGCAGGCGCTGACGAAACGACTCGGGGCAATGGTCCGCGACGGCCAGCTGCTGCTGAATCGCGCGAATGAATATTGCCTGATTGACCGCTTGCAGCTGGTTGTCGGCACAGTCAGCGGGCATCGCGACGGCTTCGGTTTCCTGGTGCCCGATGCCGGTGGCGACGACCTGTTCCTGCCCTATCGCGAGATGCGCATGCTGATGCACGGCGACCGTGCCGCGGCGCGCGTGGCGGGCCGCGACGAGCGTGGCAGGCTTGAAGGGGCGATCGTCGATGTCCTTGAACGCCGCACCAAGCAGGTTGCCGGGCGTTTCTCGCTGGAGGCGGGTGTCGGATTCCTGGTACCGGACAACCGGCGCATCAGCCATCGCATCGTGATCCCGCAGCAGAATGTCGGCCCTGCGCGCCATGATGACCTCGCGGTCGTGGAGATCGTCGAGCAGCCGAGCCGCAATCGCGATCCGATCGGAAAAGTCACCCGCGTGCTGCCGCAGGGCGGCAGCGCCGACACGGCGATCGATCTTGCAATCGCCTCGCACGGATTGCCGCATGAGTTTGAAGCTGTGTCGCTGCGTGAAGCCCGCAAGTATGGCCGCGAGGTTGACACATCGGATCGTGCCGGCAGGGTGGACCTGCGCGAGTTGCCGCTGATCACGATCGACGGCGAGGACGCGCGTGATTTCGACGATGCCGTGTGGGCACAGGAATCAGCCGGCGGGTACCGGCTGATCGTCGCAATTGCCGATGTCAGCCACTATGTGCGCACCGGCATGGAACTCGACACCGAGGCGCGCGCGCGCGCTACATCCGTGTACTTTCCGAACCGCGTGCTGCCGATGTTGCCGGAGCCGCTATCCAACCACCTCTGCTCGCTGATGCCTAAGGTGGACCGGCTCTGCATGGTCTGCGACATGCAGGTGACGAAGTTGGGCAAGGTGACGTCCAGCAGTTTCCACGCTGCCGTCATGCGCTCGGCAGCGCGGCTGACGTACACGCAGGTTGCTGCGTTGCTCGAGGGCCGCGACCCCAAAGCGCGCCGCGAACTGGCGCCGGTATTGCCGTCGCTTGAGTGCCTGCAGCACGTCTACGAAGCGTTGCGGCGCTGGCGCGAGACGCGCGGCGCACTCGACTTCGAGGCGCCGGAGGTCAAGGTCCTGGTGGACGAGTCCGGGGCGGTCACCGACATCCGCGAGTATCCGCGCAATGACGCCCATCGCCTGATCGAGGAGTGCATGATCGCGGCCAATGTCGAGGCCGCGCGATTCCTGAAGAAGCACAAGATGCCGGCGCTGTTTCGCATCCACGGCAGGCCAGAAGAGGACCGCATACAGGATCTCAAGCGCTTCCTCGCGCTGCGCGGCGTGCATCTCGACATCGAGGGCGAACTCCAACCGGCACGGCTGCAAAAGGCGCTGAAGCTGATCGCCAAACGCCCGGACGCGGGCGTGCTGCAGAACGCGATCATCCGTTCGCTGCCCCAGGCGTTGTATCAGCCACTGAATATCGGGCACTTCGGTCTCGCGCTCGCTGAGTACGCGCACTTCACGTCGCCGATCCGCCGCTACCCGGACCTGCTGGTGCACCGCGGAATCCGCCACGCGCTGGCGGGCGGAACGGCGGCCGATTTCGAGCACTCGCCGCGCGAGATGGAAGTGCTGGGACAGGAATGCTCGATGCGCGAGCGGCGCGCCGATGAAGCGGCGCGCTCGGTCGTCGCATTCCTGAAGTGCGAATTCATGCGGCCGAAGATCGGCGAGGAATTCGACTCGGTGGCGACCGGCGTCGCCGAGTTCGGCGTATTCGTGCAGCTGAAGGGCATGCAGGTGGACGGCCTGGTGCACGTCACTTCACTGCCGCGCGACTACTTCAGATTCCACGAGGGTGACCGGACACTGGTGGGCGAGCGTACGGGAATGCGCTTGTCCATCGGCGATGAACTGCGCGTGCGCCTGATCAGGGTGGATCCGGCCGAGCGCAAGATTGATTTCGAGCTGGTGGACAAGACCGGCGGTCACTTCCACCCACGCCGCCGCAGCAAGGCACGGTCCCCGCGCAAGCGATGAGCGAGACTGCGATCGTATACGGCCCTCATGCGGTGCGCGCATTGCTGATGCGCCGCCCGGCCGACGTGATTCGCCTTACGCTGGTGCAGGATCGCGACGACGCCCGGCAGCGGGAG
>JAOUGR010000192.1 GCA_029857655.1 Gammaproteobacteria bacterium
CATGGCGAGCACCGAGCCGAATGCAACGAGTTCGGCGCGCGAATAGGCGGCGCCGGTCGGGTTGCAGGGGCTGTTCAGGATCAGGAGCCGCGTACGCGGCGTGATCGCGGCGGAAAGTTGCTCCGGCGTGATCCTGAATCCCTGCTTCTCGCCCGCAAACACCGGCACCGGAGTGCCGTCGGCGAGCAGCACCATGTCCGGATAGGAAACCCAGTACGGCGCCGGTATGATTGCCTCTTCGCCCGGATCGAGCAGTGCGCAGCAAAGATTGAAAACGGTCTGCTTGGCTCCGCTGGACACCAGTATCTGGTTGCGCTGGTACTCGAGACCATTGTCGCGGCGGAATTTGCCGATGACGGCGTCCTTGATCTCGATCGTGCCGTCGACATTCGTGTAACGCGTATGACCGCCGCGAATGGCCGCGATGCCTGCCTCGGCAATATGCGCGGGCGTGTCGAAATCGGGCTCACCGACGCCGAGCCCGATGATGTCCTTGCCCTCGGTCTTGAGTCTTGCGGCGCGCGCGGTGACAGCAAGCGTGGGCGACGGCTTGATACGCTGGACTCGGTGCGAGAGGCGGATGCTCACGAAGGGGTACCGTGTATGGGGAAACCCGGCTAAGGTACGGGAACCCATTTTGCGTTGCAACGCGGGACTAGTGTGAGCGAACCAAGGCCATTTGAACTGCAGGCGGACTACAAACCGGCCGGCGACCAGCCAGCCGCGATCGCCGCCCTTATCGATGGCCTTGAGTCCGGCCTTGCGCACCAGACGCTGCTGGGCGTCACGGGCTCGGGCAAGACCTTCACGATCGCAAATGTGATCCAGAAGTTGCAGCGCCCCACCCTGGTGCTGGTCCATAACAAGACACTCGCCGCGCAGCTTTACGGGGAATTCAGGGAGTATTTCCCGCAAAACTCCGTCGAGTACTTCGTCTCGTACTACGACTACTACCAGCCGGAAGCCTACGTGCCGGCTTCCGACACCTACATCGAAAAAGACGCTTCGATCAACGAGCACATCGAGCAGATGCGGCTCTCCGCGACCAAGGCGCTGCTGGAACGCCCGGACTCGATCATTGTTGCGACCGTCTCGGCGATATATGGGCTTGGCGATCCCGAGGCGTATCTGAAGATGGTGCTGCACCTGGTGCGCGGCGAGCGCACGGACCAGCGCCAGTTGCTGCGCCGCCTTGCCGACATGCAGTACACGAGGAACGAGGTGGATCTGCGCCAGGGCACATTCCGAGTGCGGGGCGACGTCGTTGATATCTTCCCGGCGGAATCGGAGCGCGACGCCGTGCGCGTGGAATTCTTCGATGAAGAGATCACGTCGCTGGCGCACTTCGATCCGCTGACCGGCGAGGTCGTGCGCAGGCTGCCGCGCGTTACCGTGTTCCCGTCGACGCATTACGTGACGCCGCGCGAGCGCTTGATGGCTGCCATCAACGAGATCAAGGTCGAGCTGCGTGCGCGGCTCGCGGAATTGCGCGCCGCGGACAAGCTGCTGGAGGCCCAGCGCCTGGAACAGCGGACGCTGTTCGATCTCGAGATGATCAGCGAGCTTGGTTACTGTGCCGGCATCGAGAATTACTCGCGTTACCTGTCGGGGCGCGCTCCGGGCGAACCGCCGCCCTGCCTGTTCGACTACCTGCCGCGCAATGCGCTCCTCGTCATCGACGAGAGCCACGTGACGCTTCCGCAGCTGCAAGGTATGTACCGCGGAGATCGTTCACGAAAGGAGACGCTGGTCGAGTACGGCTTCCGCCTGCCGTCGGCGCTCGACAACCGGCCGCTGCGCTTTGACGAATTCGAGCGCATCCAGCCCCAGACCATCTATGTCTCGGCGACACCGGCCCATCGCGAACTGGAGAAATCCGGGCGGGTCGTCGAGCAGGTCGCGCGCCCGACCGGTCTCGTGGACCCGATGGTGGAGGTTCGCCCGGTCGCGACCCAGGTGGATGACCTTCTGTCCGAGATCCGCCTACGGGCGGCGCGCGAGGAGCGCGTGCTGGTCACGACCCTGACCAAACGCATGGCCGAGGACCTGACCGACTACCTCGGGGAGCACGGCGTCAAGGTGCGTTACCTGCACTCGGACATCGAGACCGTCGAGCGCGTCGAGATCATCCGGGACCTTCGGCTCGCCAAGTTCGACGTGCTGGTAGGGATCAATCTGCTGCGCGAGGGCCTCGACCTGCCGGAGGTGTCATTGGTTGCGATCCTGGACGCGGACAAGGAGGGCTTCCTGCGATCCGAGGGCTCGCTGATCCAGACTGTCGGTCGCGCGGCGCGGAACGAGCACGGTTCGGCCATCCTGTATGCCGACCGGATCACCGGTTCCATGGAACGCGCGATGGCGGAGATGACGCGGCGCCGAATCAAGCAGCTCGCCTACAACGCGGAGCACGGCATCGTGCCAACCTCGATCCGAAAGTCGGTCAAGGACATCATGGAAGGGGCGCGGGTCGTACCCGGCCGGGATGGCGGCCGGCGCAGCGTAATGCGCCTGACGCCCGAGCAAGCCATGCAGCAGATCAAGAAGCTCGAGCAGGAGATGTTCCGGCTCGCGCGCAACCTGGAATTCGAGAAAGCGGCGACGGTGCGCGATGAAATAGCGGCGCTACGGCACGCAACGCTTGGTGCCGACGCGGATCGCCTGGCCGGCTGAGGAGGGCGCAGCGGTCAGCGCCGAAAACGCGCGGCGCTCGACCCAGGGGGGGGTCGGGCACCGCGCGCCGTGGCCGTCAAACGACTTTGATCTGCAGAGGCGTCTTTTTCTCGATCTTCAGCTTCGGCACATGGATGTCCAGGATGCCGTCCTTGCTTTCGGCGCGGATGGCTTTTTCATCCACATTCTCCGGCAGCATGAAGCTACGGCAGAAGCTGCCATAAAGGCGCTCGACCCGATAGGTCTTCTCGCCCTTCACTTCCTTTTCCTGCCGGCGCTCGCCTTCGATCGTGAGCATGCGATCTTCCAGGGTTACCTTGACGTCTTGACGCCTGATGCCCGGAAGCTCGGCCTCGACCAGATACTCAGTCTCCGTCTCCTTGATGTCGACGGCGGGCGACCACTCGACCTTCATTCCTCCATTATCACCAAACAACTGCGGCCACCTGCCGAACATCGGAGTGGAGAGACTCCGGAAGAACTCGTCTGTCTCCCGGATTGGTTCCCAACGCATGAGATTCATGACTGTCTCCTCCATCCGACGACCGGCGTGCTCCTGCCGGCCAATTGTAAGAATCGGGATTATTCGTCGCTGGATCAATACGTAGATATACGCATTCCGGCGATCATGGTCATCCGCACCAGTTGTGCCAGCGAGTTGGCGCCCATCTTCTCCATCAGGTGCGCGCGATGGATTTCCACGGTGCGCTGGCTGATGCCCAGGTCACCGGAAATCACCTTGTTGGCCTTGCCGAGCGCGACCAGCTGCAGCACTTCTCGTTCCCTGGGCGTCAGGGCCGCCAGGCGGACGCAAATCTGGTCCTTCTCGCCTAGTACTGCACGGTTACTGAAGTCGATCGCCAGCGCCCGCTCAATGCGCTCGGTGAGGTCCTTGTCGCTGAATGGCTTCTGCAGGAAATCGATGGCGCCATGCTGCATGGCCTCCACTGCCATCGGTACGTCGCCGTGGCCGGTGATGAAGATGACCGGAATCACGGCGCCGCGCCGATTGAGCTCGTCCTGCAGCTCAAGGCCATTCATACCCGGCATGCGCACGTCCAGGATGATGCAGCCGGGCTGCCCGGGATCGTAGTGCGCCAGGAATTCCGCAGCTGAACCGTGGGTGACCGCGGGGATGCGCAGTGACTTGAGCAGCAGGCGCAGTGAACTGCGCACCGCCTCATCGTCATCGACGACGAATACGGTTGGCACGAGCTCCCCGGTACTCATCGCGTCAGTCATCCGGCGCAGGCAATGTCACGACGAAACACGCGCCGCGCGGCAGGTTGGGACGGTATTCCAGCCGGCCCCGATGCGCCTCGACAATGGACCTGCTGATAGCCAGTCCGAGGCCGGTGCCTTGTTCCTTGGTCGTACAGAATGGGTCGAATATCTGCCCCACGATCGCGGGATCAACGCCGGGGCCATTGTCACGCACGCTGATCTCGACCTCACCGGTGGCCAGGCGCTGCGTGCAGACGGCAACCTGCCTGTCAGCTGAGCTGCGCGCAGTCAGCGCCTCAATGGCGTTATGAATCAGGTTTAGCAACACCTGCTGGACCTGGATGCTGTCAACCTCGATGGATGGAAGGTCAACCGTGAGTTCGAGTCCTAACAGTACACCATGTAGTCGCGCATCACTGCGCGCGAGGACCGACAGTTCCTCAACCAGCTGGTTGATATCGGCTGGCGCACGAGTGGGTTCGCGCGCGCGAACGAGATTGCGGACGCGGCGGATGATTTCGGCAGCGCGCAGTGCCTGGCCGGAGATCTGCCGCATCGCCGCCTGAATCTCGGCAAGCTCGGGGCCATCGGTTTCGA
>JAOUGR010000193.1 GCA_029857655.1 Gammaproteobacteria bacterium
CCCGTGTACCATGCGACCGCGCGCATCGCGGCCGGCGTCAGCGACTGCACGTCGCTGACCGTGAGTCGTGGAATTGCCCGGCGCATGAATGCAATTGCAGCAGCGATGTCATGAGATTTTTGCCACGTGCTCAGTGCAGCGCGTTGCGCGTCGAGGATAGAAACCGAAAGTGAGTGCTCGGCCTCGCGGCCTACGGCACTGTAAACGTCCACGATGATTTGTCGTGGGGTGATGCCACTTGCGGGCTCTCGAAACGCGTATAGGTTGGCGCCCGATGTGGCGAAACGCTTCCCCGAGACGCGCAGCAGCGGCGTTGGGCGCAGGGACGGCAGCTCAATCTCGTCGATGGATGCACTTTCATTATCGATACCCGTAGCGAGCAACCGACCATCGACACTGGCGAAAGTCACGAACAGCGCCGCACCGAGTGGGCCCCGAGCTGCAACCTGACGCATACTCTTTAGATCGTGTACGCGCATACCGCCGCAATCGGAGCCATATACCAGCAGGTCACCCATCACAAGCGGCTTCGCGAACACCGCGACGCTGCACGAGCCGTTGTCACGGATTCGGCTCGGCTCGATGTCGCTATGCGCGACGACGCGAAAGTTCGAATCGAGTACGACAATCGAGGGGCGTGGAAGGCCATTCGATCCGCGTAAATAGCCGATAGCCACGATCCTGTCGTTCCAGCGCGTAAAGGCGCCGGTGACCGGCGCGTCGAAGCGCTCGATTACCTCAAGCTGAGGTAGGCGAACTCGGCGCAGAGACGAGTCGGCATACGTTTCGTTTTGGATGAGCGTAAGTATGTTTCCTTCTAGCCAATGCGAGTTCGCGCCGGCTAGCGGCGGTTGGAAGTTTGTAAACTGTTTATGCTTAAGAAGCGTTGCGGATTTCGCATCATAGATGTCGAAACCGCGATATCTAGCAATGACCACTGTGTCGTCGAGCACTGCGAGTTCGCGACCTTGCGGGAGAATTGTTGTACGTCGGAGCGTCGCGCCGTCGAGCACGTGAACGGCGCGGCGATTGCCGTCCTCTGCGTAGGCAGTGAAAGCTATCGACCCTTCAGGCAGGGTCACTTCGTAACCGGGATAAGAGCCAGGAAGCGTCACCGAGCCATTGGGCTTCGGCTCGGCCTGCGCGGTTGTTCCGAACATGGCGAGCGCTAGAGGAACAACGGAACCGATGCAGATTTTCATCATCGCGGATCGTGTCAGCAATCGTAGCGAGTTACCACGACGAAAGTGGCAGTTTGAGGCATAGCCAGTGGCGAAACGGGATTTACTCATGCGAGCTGCAACGATCCACTGAAGAGCGGTCGGGGGCTTTGGAAACTAGGCTCCATACAGGCGATCGTGGGTGTAAATATCGCTCGGTGCGACATGCTTAGCCCATGGCGAAGTGTCGGTTTGCAGCGAAGAATGCGCGAAACCGCACGTTCAACTCTATCGAATGTTGGCAGAGAGTTAGGTCCTAGCTGAAAATCCCCGGGGTCAATTTTGTGAACAGCACATACTTCGGCCTGTTGGCGGAATTCGGCGAGGCCAATATTCCACTCGAGCGCGTAGCGCCGAAGTACTTCGGCCTGAGCTCCGCCGAGGCTCGACGCCGGGCGCCGGCAAAGCAATTGCCGTGCCGATCGTTCCGATTGGGCGGGCAGAAGTCACCTTGGCTCGTCAGTGCCACAGATCTCGCTGAACTGATTGATGCACGTCGCCAGAAGGCGGGCTAGCAGCACGGGGTGACTTGCGCGGCCGCGCGCGTGCGCCGCCTATTGTCGCAGGCACGATGTCCCGCAGATTCTCGGGTTTCAGGTTCGTGTAGCGCTTGAGCTCGTTCCAGGAGTCGTGCAGCGTGAACTGGGCGACCTCGTGGATCTGGTAGCCGCGTTCGAACAGGCGGCTCGTGGCCTCGTGGCGCAGATCGTGGAAGCGCAGGTCTTGGATACCGAGCAGTTTGCAGGCCCGTGTGAACGCGGTCCCGATGCTCTTGGGGTCGTAAGGGAAGATGTATTCGCTCGTCTGGGGTTGGGCAGTGACGAGCGCCCAGGCCTCGGGTGTGTATTTGAATCGGCGGTGGTTCCCATCCTTGGCAGTCGGGTGCTTGACGTCCCTGACCATGCCGGTTCGTGTGGCTTTGTCGTTGTCACGCCATTCGAGGCGGCAGATTTCGGACTCTCGCCGCGCCGAGGCAATCGCGAAATCCACGATGGCCTCCATTGGGATCTCCGCACGCCGGTCGCGCCCACTGAAGTGCTCGCGGAGCCGCGTGAGTTCGTCGGCAGTGGGTCGCCGTGCACGCCTCTTTGCCTTGCCGATCAGCCGCAGCTCGCCGCAGGCAGTCCTGGCCTGTGTGACGATTTCGGGGTTCACCGGAAGCTCCCGGACGCTCTTGGCGGCCCTCAGGACGACGCCGATCCAGATCAGGTCATTGATCACGGTGGCAGGCCCGGCACCTCCCGCACGGCGCGACTGGACATGACGGATC
Source organism: Gammaproteobacteria bacterium (assembly GCA_029857655.1). Classification (GTDB taxonomy): domain Bacteria; phylum Pseudomonadota; class Gammaproteobacteria; order Steroidobacterales; family Steroidobacteraceae; genus SCUD01. Next base: position 2,491 of record JAOUGR010000193.1, read on the forward strand.
AGGTCGGCGGACGTCAGGGTGTAGGCAACAGACTTGCCGAGCGCATGTCGCTCCAGGAATTCCAGGTGGGTCTGCTTGCTCCGCTGCCAGCGCGAGATCGTCTCGAAAGTGTCGATGTACCAGCGGATCAGCTCTGCAAGGGTAGGAGTACTTTGCCGCATACGGGTCAGCTCGGCCGGATTCTCGAGCGCCACTTCGCGATGTTTGGCCCAGCTCAATGCGGCAGAGCGGTGGGTGAAAGTCCGGCTTTCCCGGTGCAGGATTTTTCCCTGGCGACGCAGCCTGACGATAGCCGTGTAGCGCGTGGCACCGTTGCCCTGTTTGCGAGCTTTGATCGTTGACATTGCCGACAATCCGGGGAGACATGAAGCCTGGAAAGCATCATGTCTCCCTAATGTCTCCCCGGCAAACGATAAACTACCCGGAATAGGCAGGAATCCCGCAGAAACGACACGAGTGGAAAACGCTACAAAAATAGGCATTTCCGTCGAGAAGAGCAGCGATTCGATTGATCGTCGCCTCTCCGTCGCACCCATGATGGACTGGACCGACCGGCACTGCCGGTACTTCCTGCGCCAGTTCTCGCCGCGCGTACTGCTGTACACCGAGATGATCGTCGCGAACGCCGTGTTGCGCGGTGACCGCGCGCGCCTGCTCGCCTGCGATCCCGCCGAGCACCCGGTTGCGCTTCAGCTCGGCGGCTGCGAACCGGAACAGCTCGCCCAGGCGGCGGAGATCGGCGTGTCATTCGGCTATGACGAAATCAACCTGAATGTCGGCTGCCCGAGCGATCGCGTGCAGAGCGCGACATTCGGCGCCTGCCTGATGTCCAGGCCGCGTCTGGTCGGCGACTGCGTGCGGGCGATGCGCGCTGCCGTCAAGGTGCCGGTCACGGTCAAGTGCCGCATCGGCATCGACGATCATGATGACTACGGGTTTCTCCACGCATTTGTCTCTGAAATCGCCGCCGCAGGTTGCGCCACAGTGATCGTGCACGCGCGCAAGGCGCTGCTGAAGGGCCTCAGTCCAAAGGAGAATCGAGAGGTCCCGCCGCTGATCTACAAGCGCGCATGGTGGGTCAAGCGCGATTTTCCGTCCTTGTCGGTGATCGTCAATGGCGGATTGCGCACAGTGCCTCAAGTGACCGAGCAACTCGCGCACGTGGATGGTGTCATGCTGGGGCGCGAGGCCTATCACAACCCGTATCTCCTGCCGGCGCTGCACCGAGCCGTTTACGCGGATGACTTCGAGACGCCGGATCCGGCAACGATTACGCAGAGCATGCGCAACTATGCAGAGCGCGAGATGAAGGCGGGTACGCCGCTGCGTGCCATCACCCGGCACATGATGGGTCTTCTTGCCGGCCGCGCCGGCGCACGCGCCTGGCGCCGGGCGTTGAGTGAAGGCGCGAGCCGTCCCGATGCGGGGCCGGCGCTCATGGAAGCTGCACTGGGCGACGCTAGCCGCTTTCCATGAAGCGGCGCAGGCGGGCGATGCTCATGCTGTCGCGGGGACCGAGCAGGTCGTAGATTGCGGCCAGGTCCATCCAGCCTGGCGCCGGTCGCAGGCCAAGCGATTCGCGGGCGCTCGAGAATGGCCAATCGACGGCCTGGCGACACAGACCTGCACGCACCGGACCCAGCAGCACATGGCGGACGACTTCGAGCAGGTAGATGTCACGATTGACGATCGTCGACAGCCAGTGACCCTGGCGCAGGCGCGAGCCGATCAGCTCATGGGTTGCGAGCGTGATCGACGCCGGCATGCCGCGCAGCACGACGTGCAGACGCCGGTCGGTGATGCACCAGACCACGCACTTCAGGCGATGACGCAGGCAGCTATTGGCGAGTTGTTTTGCAGCAGCGCTTCGCCGTACAGCATCGCCGTAAAGCAGGCGGCGGCCGCGGCTCTGCGCGACCACGTGCCGCAACGTCTCGGCGGTCGCGTATTCGAGGCTTAGCGCCATGTCCGGGCCTCCCT
>JAOUGR010000194.1 GCA_029857655.1 Gammaproteobacteria bacterium
GCGCGCTTCAACGCGCGCGCTGCGGTGCAGGACAAGCGCTACTTCGAGGGCCTTCCGAGTCCGTCCGCCGCGGCGGTCGTTGCGGCATTCGTCGGGCTCGCGCAGAAGTACGAGGCGGGCGGGCTGCTTGGCTTCGACGTGACCGGCCAGGCAGGCCTGATACTCGCATTCAGCATCACGGCGCTGGCGGCGATCCTGATGGTCAGCCGGTTCCCCTATCGCAGTTTCAAGGACCGGGCGGCCGGCGAGCGGGTCCGCTATTCGCGCTTCCTGCTCGTGCCGCTCGTGATCGCGGTGATCGCGATCGATCCGCCAGTCGTGTTGTTCGTGCTGTTCGGTGGCTTCGCGCTCTCCGGCCCGATCGGCTGGGCATGGCTGAAGATCCGCAAGCGGCCGCGAAACATCGGCGGTGACGGCGGGGGCGGCTGAATCGATGGACGCCAGACGCAGTTCGGCGCTGGAAGCGCTGGGCATCACCGCCTATGTACCGCGAGCCAGATCCGCGGCGGCAGCACCGCAGCGGGCGCCGGCCGTGGGGCCGGCAGGGAAGGACTGGGCAACGCTGGCCGCGGCGGTGCGCGAGTGCACTCTGTGCGGGCTTTGCGCGACACGCACGCAGACCGTTTTCGGAATCGGTGATGTGCAGGCGCGCCTGATGGTCATTGGCGAGGCGCCAGGTGCGGAAGAAGACCGCCAGGGCGAACCCTTCGTCGGTCGCGCCGGCCAGCTCCTGAATGCGATGCTGAAGGCGGCCGGATTCGATCGTCCGCAGGTCTACATCGCGAATGTCCTGAAATGCCGCCCGCCGAATAATCGCGATCCTGCTGCCGATGAAGCCGCGCGCTGCCTGCCATACCTGCGGCGCCAGATCGAACTGATTGACCCTGCGGTCATACTTTGCGTCGGCCGCATCGCAGCCCAGCGCCTGCTCCAACGGGATGACACGCTTGGCCGACTGCGCGGCCGGATCCACCGGCTGGGCCGCATCCCGGTGGTCGTGACCTATCATCCAGCCTACCTGCTGCGCTCGCCGACGGAGAAGCGCAAGTCCTGGGAAGACCTCAAGCTCGCAATGGGAGTGATGGCCGGTGGCGACGGCACGTGATTCGGTCGCCGCGCTTGCGTGGCGATTCCGGCCGATGACACAGTCAGACCTCGCACAGGTCGCGGCTCTCGAGCGTGCGTCCTATGCATTCCCGTGGAGCGACCAGATATTCAGCGACTGCCTGCGGGTCGGCTACCACTGCAAGGTCGTCGAAACGCCGGCCGGCGTTGCCGGGTACTCGGTGCTGTCGATGGGCGCCGGCGAGGCACATGTACTGAATCTCTGCGTGGAGCAGGCAATACGCCGGCGCGGCATCGGGCGAGAGCTGTTGCTGGACGTGCTACGCCATGCGCGTGATTGCGGCATTCGCGAGGCATTCCTCGAGGTGCGGCGTTCGAACAAGGCTGCCATTTCGCTGTATCACGAAATTGGATTCGAGTGCGTGGGCCAGAGGCGCGGCTACTACCAGGCGCATGACGGTCGCGAAGACGCGATGGTCTACCGGCTCGAACTCGGCGCTTTGCGCGATCCCTGATGACAGACCTGTCCGACGAGATTTCACGCCGCCGAACATTCGCGATCATCTCGCATCCGGATGCGGGCAAGACCACGCTGACCGAAAAACTGCTGCTGTTCGGCGGCGCGATCCAGATGGCCGGTACGGTCAAGGGACGCAAGGCGGCGCGGCATGCGACATCCGACTGGATGCGCCTGGAGCAGCAGCGCGGCATCTCGGTCACCTCGTCCGTCATGCAGTTTCCGTACTGCGGTCGCATCATCAACCTGCTCGATACGCCGGGGCACGAGGATTTTTCCGAGGACACCTATCGAACGCTGACGGCGGTCGATTCGGCGCTGATGGTCATCGACTGCGCCAAGGGCGTCGAGGAACGCACGATCAAGCTGATGGAGGTCTGCAGGCTGCGCGACACGCCGATCATGACTTTCATCAACAAGCTTGATCGCGACGGGCGATCGCCGGTCGAGCTTCTGGACGAAATTGAGCGCGTACTCGGCATCACCTGCGCGCCGGTGACCTGGCCGATCGGTATGGGCCGCGATTTGCGCGGCATCTATCATTTTCCACAGGACAGGATCTATGTCTATGGCGGTGCGCGCAGGGGGCGCGTCGGGAAGAACCTGACCATCGACGGGCTCGCCAGCGTGGAGGCAGGCGGGCTGCTCGGCGATTCCGCGCGGGCATACCGGGAGGAGGCGGCGCTGGTGCGCGGCGCGATGCCGCACTTCGAGGTCGCCGAGTATCTGGCGGGCAGGCAGACACCCGTGCATTTCGGATCTGCGATCAGCAATTTCGGGGTGGAGGAGCTGCTCGTCTCATTTGTCGAGAATGCGCCTGCGCCCAGGCCGCGCCAAACGACGACACGCGTGGTGCAGGGCGACGAACCGACGCTCACCGGATTTGTCTTCAAGATCCAGGCCAACATGGATCCAGCCCATCGCGATCGCATCGCCTTCATGCGCATCTGCTCGGGGCGCTACCAGCGCGGCATGCGGCTGCATCACGTGCGCCTCGGCAAGGAAGTCCGCATCGGCGATGCGATGACCTTCATGGCGGCCGACCGGCAGCAGGCCGATGAGGCCTGGGCCGGCGACATCATCGGCCTGCATAACCACGGCACGATCAATATCGGCGACACGTTCACCGAGGGCGAGCCACTCACATTCACGGGCATCCCGAATTTTGCGCCCGAGATATTCCGCCGCGCCGTGTTGAAGGATCCGCTGCGGGTGAAGGCGTTGCAGAAGGGGCTCGACCAGCTGTGCGAGGAGGGCGCGACCCAGCTGTTCCGGCCGATGCGAAACAACGAGATGATCCTGGGCGCGATCGGGCCGCTGCAATTCGAAGTGGTCGCTTTCCGGCTTGCCGACGAATACGGTGTGAACTGCACATTCGAGCCGGTCAATGTCGCGACCGCACGCTGGATCGGCTTCCAGGATCCCGGCAAGGAAAAGCTGTTCCAGGAACGCTGCCATGAGCACCTGGCGCTTGATCACGCGGGCCTGCTGGTTTATCTGGCGCCGACCCGCATCAATCTCGAGCTGACCGTCGAGCGCTGGCCCGACGTTTCATTCCGCGAGACGCGCGAGCACCTGGCGGCTGCCGCGTGAGCCGCGTGCTCACACGACGCCCGGTGGTCGCCTGGGCACTGTACGACTGGGCTAACTCGGCGTTCGCGACGACCGTGATGGCGGCATTCTTTCCGATATATTTCAAGCAGTACTGGAGTGTGGGTGTCGAGGCCACGGTCAGCACATTCCGCCTCGGTCTCGCGAATGGCATTGGCAGCTTCCTGATCGCGCTTATGGCCCCGCTGCTCGGCGCGATGGCCGATCGCGGCGGAGCGCGGCTGCGCATGCTCGCATTCTTCACCGTAGTGGGTGCTGCAATGACCGCCGGTCTCTACTGGGTCCAGCAGGGCGACTGGGTCGCTGCTGCGCTCGTCTACGCGGCGGCCGGAATCGGGTTTGCCGGGGGCGTGGCTTTCAACGATGCCCTGCTCGTGGACGTCGCGGAAGTGCCGGAGTACGACCTCGTTTCGTCCTACGGCTATTCGCTGGGTTATGCCGGCGGCGGGCTGATGCTGCTGTTGAACGCCGCGATGGTCACCAGTCCAGGTTCATTCGGCCTCGCCGGTCCCGCAGAGGCGGTGCGACTGTCGTATCCGCTGGTGGCCGGCTGGTGGCTGCTGTTCTCGATCCCGTGCCTGCTATGGGTGCGCGAGCAAAAGCCGCCGCGGCCGCTGCCGCTGCTGGCCGCGGCCCGCGCGGGCTGGAGCGAATTGCGCGCGACCGTCGGCGCGATCCGCCAGTTGCGGCCGCTCGTGTGGTTCCTGCTGGCCTACTGGCTGTACATCGACGGGGTCAACACCATCATCAAGATGGCCGTCGACTTTGGCCTGTCGCTTGGCTTCCCGCAGCAGAGCCTGATCACGGCGCTGCTGGTCACGCAGTTCGTGGCATTTCCTGCTGCACTCGGCTTTGGCTGGCTCGGTGCGCGCATCGGTACGCGCAATGGGATCTTCATCGCGATCGCTGCGTATTCGGGCGGCACCGTCGCCGCCTACTGGATGGACAGCATCGGAGATTTCTACCTGCTCGCCGTTCTTATCGGGCTGGTGCAGGGTGGAATCCAGTCGCTGTCGCGCTCCTACTTTGCCTCGCTGGTGCCGCCGGGCAAGCAGGGCGAGTTCTTCGGTTTCTACAACATGATGGGAAAATTCGCGGCCGTGCTCGGCCCGGTGCTGGTGGGCGTCACCGCACTTGCGACCGGCAGCTCGCGCGCCGGGATCCTCTCGGTCATCGTGCTGTTCGCGGGCGGCGCCCTGCTGCTGTGGAAATCGCGCAGCCAGCCTGAAGCCCACGGGCTCAAGGATT
>JAOUGR010000195.1 GCA_029857655.1 Gammaproteobacteria bacterium
ACGTACTTCGTGCTGACCCGATTTGACACCTGCGGTGTATTGGAGGAGTTGCGGCTTGCCGACGGATATTCGAAGGATCCCTGCATAGCCACAGGCTTTTGCGATTCCCTTCCGGGCATGCGTCCGTGATCACCATGATGACGGACTCAATCAAGTCGATGCGCGGTACGGTCTTCCTGGCATTGCTGCTCACGGGCTGCGCGTCGATCCTCCCGCAGGAGGCTATCGAGCATCAGGCATTTTCCTGGGTGGATCCCGGCCGCACGACACGGTCCGACGTCATCTTCGCGCTCGGAATGCCACGCTCGGCATTTGAGCAGGACACGATCTTCGTCTACGGCGTGAGCTGCCCTTCCGGCGCCGAGTGCCGGACGGTGCCCTGGCGCGGACTCGTTGGCGGAGACGTGCGCTACCAGTTGGTCCTGATTTTCGACGCGACGGGACTGCTGGAGCGACGGGAGCTGTTAGGCGAGTTATACGTGCCCGACCCGATGATACCGTCGCCAAACGCCGATCCCTGATTCCCGCAGGAACCGCGGCGGCGATCAGGCCACTGCATCCTGCGCCGCTGCGTCGAGCGGCGGCAACGGGCAGTGCACGGCCGCGCAGACCGCGCGCAGCAGCTCGGATTCGGCAACCGTCATGCGCATGTCGTGCGAAATGGTCCGCAGCAGCGCCTGCACGAGAATTTCCTTCCCTGCCGGTACCAGCCGGTCGATCCGGTTGAGTGCCAGGTCCAACCTGAGCGGCCAGTTCCCGAGGCGCTGGAATGGCGGGCGATGCACCGGCAGCAGCTGGGACATGCCGATCTCATAGGCGCGCCGGGCCTCGGCCTCGTCCTCGCTGCCGGACAGCGCCAGCACCGAAAAAAGCGTCTGCAGGTCGTCCTTGACCGCGGCGATCGAAAGGTCGAAGGCGCGGGCACCGGGCTGCAGTTCGTCGCGCAGTTGTACCTGCGCGAGCTTTCTGAGCGCATAGGCATAGATCGACACCCGGCCCTCGCGGATCAGCAGGCCATTCAGGCACTTCAGCAGGTCCTGGCGTTCCCTGCGACCGAGCTGGTGCAGCGCCGGAAAGGCCTGCAGCAGGGCGGGCATCTTCTGAGTGGCCGCCAGTGTATCGATCGCCGGCATCAGCCCTTCAATCGCAAGCCGCTGCTCGCTGTTCATCTGCTCCTCGATGAATGCGAGTTGCCTGCCGCGTGCATCGTCGGTCGCGTCCAGCGCGAGCCCGAGGAACAGCGCCCTCGCCTGCAGTGCATCCCCGGCAGCGGAGGTGATCGATCCTGGCAGCGACAAGCGCAATTCCCCGGCGCGCCGGACATGGGCCGTGCCCGGATTTGCCACCAGCTGCGCCACCATCGCGGGCGCCAGCACGATCGCGCCTTTCAGCATTCCCTCGAGTCGGCCGGCCGCGTCGGGCCTGGGCTTGTCCGCCTCTTCGGCCGCCAGTGCGCGTTCCTGGTTCATCCGGATCCGCATCGCCTCGAATTCGCCAGGCCGGAAGCTGGGATCGATTTCGCGGATGCGTTCCTCCAGGGGAGGATGTGTTGCGAATGCGCGCTGCACACCCGATGCAAAAAGCAGATGCGCGACCTCCTCGCCATCGGTGTCCTGGAATCTCGAACCCACGCCGAGCGCACCGATCTTGACCAGCGCACCGCGCAGCCCCGTCGGGTCGCGCGTGAACTGCACGGCCGATGCATCCGCAAGCGACTCGCGCTTGCGCGACACGGCAGCCTGGATCAGGCGCCCGAAGAAAAGCCCGATGTGGCCCAGGATCATGACCGCGAAAGCCGCCGCCAGGATCACGACGATTGCACCGCCGCCTTTTCGCCCGCCGCCGCGCGGCGCATGGCGCAGCACGAAGCGGCCGATGATTGCGATCACCATCAGGCCGAACAGCCAACCGATCAGCCTTGTGCTGAGCCGCATGTCGCCATTCAGCACGTGGCTGAATTCGTGGGCGATCACGCCCTGCAGTTCCGCACGGTTCAAGGTGGTGAGCGCGCCGCGCGTCACCGCGATTGCGGCATTGGACGGGTTATGGCCCGCCGCGAAAGCGTTGATGCCGGCCTCGCGCTCGAGCACGTAGACCGCCGGCACCGGGACGCCCGACGCGATCGCCATTTCCTCGACCACATTCAGCAGCCGCCGGCGCAGCGGATCGTTGGTGTCGGCGGTCACGCGCGTGCCGCCGACCGACTGCGCCACAACGCTGCCGCCCGCGCTGAGCTGGCTCGACTTGATGAGACTCGAGCAGCCGATCACGCCCAGCACGGCGAACGAACTCAGTGTGACGAGGCCCGGGTATTGCTGGAACCAGAGACCCTGGGCGGGTGGCGCGTACTCGAGCGCATCGCGCGAAAGGATGGCCGCGGTCGTGACGACCACGAAATCGACTGCGATGACGCAGGCGATGATCGCGAGGATGAACAGCAGCACCAGCCAGCGCGACAGCCGGCGGGTTTCGGCCTGCCGCCTGAAGAAATCCATGCCGGCTCAACCTTCCGCGGTGATCAGGGGAAACTGACCTTCGGGACTTCGCGCTTCTGCGGCGATTCGATCTCCAGCATCTGTGCCGGCATGAAGCCGAATGAACCGGCGATGATGCTGTTCGGGAACACTTCGCGCGTGTTGTTGTATCCGAGCACGGCATCGTTGAAGGCCTGGCGTGCAAACGCGACCTTGTTCTCGGTCGTGGTCAGTTCCTCGGAGAGCTGCATCATGTTCTGGTTCGCCTTGAGGTCCGGGTATGCCTCCGCGAGAGCGAACAGGCGGCCCAGCGCACCGTTCAACTGATTTTCGGCGGTGGCGAGTCCCTGCACTGCGGCGGGATCGCCCGGATTGGCGGCGGCGGCCTTCAGGCCCGTGACGGCGACATTCCGCGCCGAAATAACCGCCTCGAGCGTATTGCGCTCATGGGCCATGTAGCCCTTGACGGTTTCTACCAGGTTCGGGATCAGGTCATGCCGGCGCGTCAGCTGCACGTCGATCTGCGCGAAGGCGTTCTTATAGCCGTTGCGCGACGTGACGAGCCGGTTGTAGATCCCGATTACGAACAGGAACAGCAGGACGACGACGGCAAGCATTACCCAGATCATGGCGGCACTCCCATTTGACCAGCCAATGATAGCGCATCACGGCGCGGGTTCCGTGGCCAGCCGTGCTTTAAGCCAGACGGCAATATCCCGGATTTCCTCGAGGCAAACCTGGTGCTGCATCGGGTATTCCTTCCACTCGATGGTGTAGCCGGCCGCACGCAGCAGGTCGCGCGAGGCCGCGCCGAGCTGCATTGGCAACATCGGGTCGAAGCGACCGTGACACATCAGGACCGGCAGGTCGCGGTTGGCCTGCGCAGCCTCGGCAGGAAGCGCGGCGTGCAGCGGCAGGTAGCACGAAAGCGCCATGACACCAGCCAGCCGCTCCGGGTATCGCAGCGCCGCGTGCAACGCGATCGCACCACCCTGGGAAAAACCCGCAAGCACGATGCGATCCGCGGCGACGCCGGCATCGCGTTCGCGCTGGATGAATTCCCCGAGGATGGTTGCGGAGTCGCGGATACCGGCCTCGTCCGCTGCACCGCTCGCCGACAAACTCTTGATGTCGTACCAGGCGCGCATGTGCATGCCATTGTTAATCGTGACGGGACGCACCGGCGCATGCGGAAAGACGAAGCGCACGGCCAGGCTCGCAGGCAAGCGCAATTCCGGCACGATCGGCACGAAATCGTTGCCATCGGCGCCCAGGCCATGCAGCCAGATGACGCTGGCCCTAGCCGGCACGGCGGGCGCCAGGACGACGGCGTCCGCGGATTCCTGCTTCAGCATGTCCAGTACTTCCATTGACTCAGATCGCTTGCTGTCTTGCCCTGTCTGTCCACCAGCCGAGAAACACCAGCAGCCACATTGCCATCGCGGTCCAGGTCACCGCCAGCGGGCTCGGCGGCGGCGGGCCGAATGTATTACCGAGCTGGATCAGGGCCAGGAACGCGATCAGGGACCACGTGCCCCAGGTGCCGGCGCGACCTGCCGGCCGGCTCGACGAAAGGTACAGTGTCGCGCCACCAATGAGCAATGCGATTTCGATTGCCAGTGCGATCAATGGTGTGTTCCACAGTCCGAATCCCAGTCGCACCGCATCGCCCGGCCACAATGGCAGGTCCGGCAGGTGGACAACGAGGTCGAGAAACCAATGGCTCAGCACCAGCGCGCCGATGACGATGGCCGCGCGGCCATCGCGCCTTAGCCCCCAGTAAAATCCTCCGGCGCCGACGCCCCAGATGAGCGCGAACAACAGGCTGTGCGACCAGGGGTAGGATTCGAATACCAACGGGAAAATTGCAGCCTGCGGTGCAATCGACAAGCGCTCGACGCCGGCCAGTACCAGGAGCGGCCACAGCAGGTCGAGGAACTGCGCAGCAAAGAAAAGCGTGC